>NZ_KB850129.1:652549-897393 GCF_000369665.1 Acinetobacter sp. CIP 51.11 | reverse complement strand
AATAGAGCAATGGGTGGAGAAAGTATCAAACCAATTCGGAAAAGAATACATGTTTACTTTTTAATGACAACTTAATAATATCTAAATTAAGTTGATGAAAATTAATGGTTTTTAGAATTGGCTAAGCTGTCTTAAAAGGAAAAATACTAAAATTGTCTAGAGGGGGAATTTCGTATCAATCAAACTTTCTTAGGATCAATTGGAGAGATATACAATTTAAACAGCCTCTTAATTTAGCATCTCAGATTAATTTTTTTAATTCTTATTGGTAAATTTTATCAGAGGATAAAAAATCGGAGAAAGACGAACGCCAGTTCTATGACTAAACTCTGAAAATAACTTGAATATTCTTTTTTTGAATCGAAGTGTAGGTATTAGATGAAGTTGAGCTAAACAGAGAGAAGAGATGTGTGGTATTGCAATGACAGAACAGATACAAAAGATAGAAAATCAGATCAACAGTGATCTCATATAGATCGAAAAAATTAGAGAAGTTTCAATTAAATTTTTTTTTCTCAAATGGATGAGCCAATTTAAAAGCAGTAAATGATGACAGAAGAGGAAAGAAATAATTTTTTGAAAAAATAATAAAAGAGCAATCAAAGTGGAGAGAAGCTAAGGGTCGTATCCTATAAGTTAAGAAACCAAACTCAGATACAACCCATCTATTTGCATGAGGGAAAAATACTCAGATTTCTCGCCACACTTCATTTTTGTCTTTTAAAGGAATGGTAAAGTTAAAGTCATCATCATTACTGACCAGAAGACTGGTTGGAGTCTGCATGACCACTTTCAAAACAGTACCTGCTTCAAAAATAATAGGGTCGCAGTTTTCTTTTTGTAGGGTCACCGGTTTAAGTAATTCAATTACTGAACTTTCCATAGTTTTTTCCAAAATAAGATTACTTTTCGATAATTAAATCATAGCATGATTTTTGAAAATTTAACTGTTTCTTCAAAAACTGAGAACTTGATCAATGACTTATTCAAATAGGGAGAAGTGCTCTATTTAGGTAAAAGACACCTAGAAGACATGCAGTATGCCTGATTTTCATCCTATTCTTGCAGTACTCGGAAGCATGAGGTTCTTTTACATAAACCCGACAGATAACAGGCATAAAAAAGTCTATCAAAATAACGAAAGGTCAAAAACATGATAATTTTTTTGTTTTTGATATCGCTCGGCTGAATGATAAAAATCGAGAATATAAGGAAAATCATAAGGCAGAGCTGAATGATAAAAATAAGTTTCTAGAGACTCGATATCCTTCTATCCTTTTTTACACTAAATTGAAAATTAATGCTTTATAACAGTAAAAATCTAAAATAAGAATAAACTATGCGTCATTTGGATGACCAAGAGACATAAGGAGAACTGGGTCGGCATGTTTAAGTCATTTTTCCCGCAACCCGTCTGGTTTTTTAGCAGCCTGATTTTGTGGTTTATCATTAATCTTGTGCTTTGGCATAGTGGCGGATCAGGATGGGGAACCTATCTGGGTTTTCCTGAAGGTTATTTTGATGAAAAGCTTACAATCGGTATCGGGCGTTTCTGGTCAGCTCAATTTATCTGGTTCTATCTCTGGTATTTCATTGCAACTACGATATTTGCGCTGTTCTGGCAATGGAAAGCCAGACACCGATGGCAGCGCTGGTCGGTCTGGGGCTCGGCATTTATTCTGTTTAATATCTGGTTCGGGGTACAGGTCAATGTCGTATTAAACGAATGGTATAGCCCGTTTTATGATCAGATTCAACAAATGCTCACTAAGGGTGGTGGGGATGTTTCATTGCTGTATCAAGGCGCATTAACCTTTATTTATATTGCGATGGTTTATGTCACTTTAGCGGTATTTAACCTGTTTTTTGTCAGCCATTATGTCTTCCGCTGGCGTACCGCGATGAATGATTATTACACCGCACATTGGGAGCAGTTACGTCATATTGAAGGTGCATCACAACGTATCCAGGAAGATACGATGCGCTTTGCCAAAACCACGGAGCAGTTAAGTGTTTCCTTGATCGAAGCGCTGATGTTGCTGATGGCATTCCTGCCGATCTTATATCAGCTCTCTAGTCATGTGAAAGTTTTACCGATTGTAGGGGAAATACCGCATGCTTTAATGTGGGCCTCGATCGGCTGGGCGGTATTGGGTACGGTCATTTTAATGGTCGTGGGAATGAAATTGCCCGGACTGGAGTTCAATAACCAGAAAGTTGAGGCAGCCTATCGTAAAGAGCTGGTCTATGGCGAAGACTATGCTGATCGCGCACATCCGCTGACATTACAAGAACTGTTTAGCCGGGTACGCTGGAATTATTTCCGGTTGTATTTTCACTATGCTTATTTCAACATGGTTCGGATCTGGTACTTGCAGTTAGACAATATTTACGGATTATTTATTCTGTTTCCAAGTATTGCAGCAGGGGCAATTACTCTTGGTTTGATGATGCAAATCCTGAATGTATTTGGCAAAGTGCGGGAATCTGTCCAGTATCTGATTCTGTCTTGGCCGACGATTATTGAACTGATGTCGATCTATAAACGCTTAAAAGCATTTGAATCACATATTGATTAATTTTTTCTCATATTATTATCCTGCTTTATCAGCCAAACAGTTTTAGGTTTGGCTTTTTTTAGGGCGAGTTAATTTACAAAATCCAATGGAAAATATCGATCTGACCGTTGGTCAGATGACTTGGGTAAATCGTGTCAGAACCTCCCAATATTGGGGTATTCAGATATTTTTTTCTTGTCTAAAATCCTAAGGGCCAGCCAAGATGGCGTTTAATTTCCGGTGGTTTGACGTATAAAAATAACAAATGTACGTTGAGGAAATTATTCTTATGCTGATCTTGTTCAGGCAATGTTATAGCGGATAAAAGGTAAATTTATTACCCATTATAATAAAGGCCTGTAGCGTTCCCTGAATAAGCCGCCGGAGAAGGACTCACCGCCTTCTTCGGTTTTTTATGTGTTTTTTCTATCTTTTTCTTGAGTCCTGAATGAAATTGTTTATTATTTGATCTGGCTTAAAAATGATACTTGTGTCAATTTTTATCACATGAAGCTTGGCATACTCAGCAAAGTTGAAGCTGATATGTGCCTTTTTACCGTTTAAATATTATAGTTATCAATATCTTGTGTTTGTTGTTTTGTGCTATTTAAGCTATGTTATACGGGATTTTGGGGTTGAGATGTTTGCTGTGAAGCTAAAAGTAATAATTCTAATAATAGGGGCAGCAGGTTTAGCTGGGTGTAATAGCGTGAATCGGTTGAAATCAGAGGTTTTACATCCTTTTGCCAGTCCGGAAGAACTGATTGCCAAACGGGCTTTGAATCAACGTGATGGTAGTGCAAAAGATTATGTTTATCTTTGGGGACAAGCTCAGAAAAATAATACGACTCAGGCCATGTATCCGCGTTCGATACTGACGCAATATTGTCATGAACAGGGCGGTAAATTTTCCCTGCTGTATAAAAGTAATTTTAGTGCAGTGGCAGATGTTTCCCAGCGCAAACGCCTGAGTGCCAATCGAGGTGTTGTACAGGGGAGCGGTGCCTATCAGTGTCGTATGGATGACCTGACTGAAAGTTGGATTGTCTCGATTGAGCCAACTTCTGAACGACAAGTTGATAAAACTAGCCAGACGCGTAGCGTTCGACTACTCACCCAGGTCATGACTCCTTCTCAAGCGAAAAACTTTTATCGTCCAACTAAAGCCAGGGTTGCTGTGGAGAAAACCACCCCTGCATTGATAAAAACCATGACTCCTCCTAAGACTCCTGCCGCAAAGACGACAAATGAGCTGAAGGAATCAGCACGTAAAGAGCTGGAGAGGAAAGAAGCAGAGAAAAAGCAGCTAGCAGCGGCATCAGCTCGAGCTGCGGTAGCAGAAACACCGCAACAACATCAGATGAAAATCTATGTGGCAGCGCGACGTGATATTAATAGCGGTAAGAATCTGAATAATGCCTGTAACAACGCCCAGCGTGCCTATAACTATGGCAAATTGCAGGGCACAGAGGGAACACGTGTCTATACTGAATCAGGGATGCTGGTTGCACGCTGTCTGAATAGTATTCCGGTCTATGCCAGCCGTTTCCCGAATGCTAAAGCTCAGTCCAAGCGGATTCTGCAAAATTTGGCCAATAATTATAATCATGCCGGAGCCAAGAATCTTTTGAGGCAGTTAAAGTAAGCGCGGTATCAAAAGACTTAATCCAAAATCCGTATGATCCTTTTGACGATCGAGAAGATAGGCGCAAAAATCTGCTCGATCCGACGGGAGAGAACAGAAGAAAGCCCTCTTGGTTTAGTGGGGAGATCACGTGATCCGAGAATCTCCTTCCGCGATGTTGGATGGATGAATAAAAATACGATCAAGACGAAAAAAAGACAAGTCCCCACAGTATGATGCTGTGAAATATGTTGGTATTCATAATTATAAGTTTTTATTTTTATTGTTTTAGTCTAAATCATAGCGCTAAGTTTGACTGATCAATATCCTGACCTGATGAATAGCAATATGGACATCAGAGCGATCATCCAAGTGTTGTAAATCTGAGGCAAATTTTACAGATTTCTATCAATTTATTGCCCTGTTCCATGCTACAACTAACTGGTTTCATATCATTGGCCGGACATCGAAGAACAGGAAATTATGATGGCGCATAGATCTTTTACAAAGCTTCGTACATTTTTAATAAGTGCAACATTATTAGGTACGACTCAGATTGCCATAGCAGGTCCAACAGTTGATCAGCTCAGTGACTGTTTGATGAAATCCACCACAGTCACGGATAAAACTACCGTCTTGCAATGGACCTTTGTGGCTTTAGGTAATCATCCGGACTTAAAGGCTTTTAGCAATGTGACCGCGAGTCAAAAGGAAGCATTAGACAAGAATCTGGCGATGGTGTTGCAGCGCATTTTAGTGGAGCAATGTTCAGCACAGACCAAGGCGGTGATTCAGGATGAAGGTTTGCAAGCGGTTGGAGATAGTTTTCAGGCTTTAGGCAAAACCACAGGCGAGGAAATTTTAAAGAATCCGGAAATTAATAATCAGCTCAAAGGTGTGCTGCGTTATATCGATTTGAATCGTGTTGCACAGACTTTTTTAACCCCAGATTTGTTGAATAAGTTGGGACTATAAGGCGATAAGTCATGAGGCTTTATTTGAAGATGCCTGCAATAAGTTTAATTAGCCAGTAAATGGGAATAAAAATAAGTTCTAGCCCATCTGCCCAATCAGATCCTCTTTGACGTTTGGAGGTATCGCCTTTAGGTTCTGTGATCTTTTTTCGCCATTTGGGATAGATGAGCATGATGACGATCACAAGCACGAATATGCCAATGAAAGCTTGAAGGAGGGTGAGTAATAGTTCAGGTGTCATTTTTGTTTTTCTATCATTTTTTTGATTTTATAGCATAAATAGTAATCTTCTACCTAATCCTCGCTTGTGCTTCTTTTTTAGAAATACCTCTCCCTTGCGCAGCAGCGCTGCTCATCACTTGCACTTCGTTTTAAAGCAGTGCTTTAAAACTTGCTCAGGAGAGGGAACTACGCGTATCCAATTGATGACGTGGCAAGTCCCCCTTTGAAAAGGAGGATTTAGGGGGATTAATAATTACAATAAATCAGGATAAAACTTCTCATAATTTGGATTCGGTTCAGGGGTGACTTTAAGTTTCCCTTTCGATCCTGTGACATAGCTATTAATTTCTTTAGATGGCTGTTCATGCCAACCAATGTTAAAGGCGCAGAATGTATTTTCTTTCTTAAAAAACTCAAGATGACTGTAGGGCAAATGATTATGTATCCAATAAGCAATTTGTTTCCAATTACTTGGATCTTTGTCGATTAAGTCAATTAATGAAGGAATAACAATACATGCCGTTGCGCCATAACCTTTTTCGTCAGGGTAATCCCAAATGTGGCTGGCAAAGTTTTTCTCATTGCTTGCACAGTTATGTCCTTTTTCATTGCCCAATTGATTCACGCTAGGTGAGCGAATGCAGAACGAATGGCGATACGTCCGAATTTTTCTTGCAGTGGTTCGAGCAGTTGCTCGCACAGTTGTATGCCTGTGTAGATGGCTTTTTCAGGATGGTCGGGGAAGTTCGGTACACCGTACCAGTTGGCGATTTCGCTATATAGGAAGTCACGCATAAAGAAGGACTTTGAAAGTTGAATGCGTCCTAAGTTAGTTTGGCGATGGAGGATACTTTTTTCATGGTAATATTTGTTGTATAGAAGTATTTTGGGATTAATACTAAGTTGACAAAAGTAACTAATCATGCGAAAAGGTTTTTTTTAGTTAACAGATGTTCACACATGCCTCGAATTGTTTCTGTACCACTTAGTTTAGAACAGCGAGAACGACTCATTTTTCTGGCTAAGCATGCAAAACATTGGCGTGAAAGACAACGTGCCCAAACTATTCTCTGGCTTTCCGAAGGTAAAAGTGTTGCGGAAGTTGCCACTCTACAAGAACGTATCCCAGAAACGATAAGGCTACAACGCCGACGTTGGGAATTGTATGAGTTTGAATCGATTAAAGAAGGTCATCGCTCAGGTCGGCCCAATACATTGATCTCAGACTATCAGGCGAAAATCCTAGATTGGGTCAATACAAGTCCACTCAATGCAGAACAAATCCGAGTCAAACTACATGAAGAATACGAAGTGTCCGTGTCTGTTGAAACCATTCGTAAGTTTTTACGTGATTCAGGTATGGTCTTCAAGCGTACCCGTCATAGCTTGAAAAAAAAGAGATCCGATTGCATTTGAACAAGCAACACAGCAGATTGAAGAATTACGAGAGCAAGCGGCACGTGGTGAAATTATATTAGGTTATGTTGATGAAACAGGGTTTTCATCTACACCTGATAACCGCTATGTGTGGACAAAGATAGGTGATGTTCATGCGGTTGATGCAATAAGATTAAAACGAGTTAATGTCATGGGGTGTTTGCTTTCAACGGGGAAACTGGTGACAAGTTGTTTACAAGAGTCAGTTACAAGCACTTGGTTTTATGCCTATTTAACTGGAATAGCTCAACGAGTTAAACAGATGTATAACCTTCCATTGGTTCTTATTGTTGATAATGCCTCGATTCATAGAAGTAAAAAGATGGCTGATTACAGAGAGCTACTTAAAACTAACTTTTCGACGAATCTGTATTTTATTCCAGCTTATAGCCCTGAGTTAAATCGAATCGAGATGGTATGGAAGCAGATGAAATATTATTGGCGAGATTTTCAAGTCATGACAGCTGACACAATAGAGCAATGGGTGGAGAAAGTATCAAACCAATTCGGAAAAGAATACATGTTTACTTTTTAATGACAACTTAGTTAATCCCCTTTATAACAAAAGGTGGGATGAAAAATTAAACTAGCATTAGATTATATATTTAAATAGTTTTAAGGATTCCCAAGGACTCTAGCTTGGTGGGAGTTCCAATAACTTTTATTATATTATCAAGACTAAAAGGAATTACTCCTTTCGATGCTAAAAAATATAATATCCTTGGATGATAGAACATATAAAATTCATTGTTATTAGCCTTCTCTACAATAATTATATATTGTGCTGAATTATATTTTGGATTTGTTTTAAGTAAAAAATAATTATTGTCATCTAAAGTTGATTCTAATAGTACTTTACTATTCATATAGATAGGGTAACTCTCAGGATTAATGCTTGATTCAAATGAGCAATAGTTATCATGATCGTCTTTGTTGAAAATAGAGCCATCTGGAACGTACCAGCTAAAATAGCACTTAGGTAGCATTTTTCTATTTGATGAATCTAAAAGTTCAGAAATAATTCTTTCTCTTTCAGAATAACCAATATCACCGTCATAAGATTTTATATCTAGTGGAATTTTGATCTGTTCATATTGTTTATTTTTGAAGTTTTCATTAATTGGATTGTTACTTTCATCCAAAAATATATGATATTTTTTATCTATGTTAATTTCGCTGAAATATTCAATATATACATCCAATGGTAATAGAAGTAAAAGCCTGCCTAGCCAAGTGTCTTTGTAAATTTTATCATTTATAATTAAGAAATGATGGTTTTTGCTAGTGATTAATAATACTAAACCCTCTTGATCATTTTTTAAAAATTGAAATTGTTCAGCATATACATAAATTTTTTTGTCATCTCTCATAGAAGATATACGAGTATCTATTTCTTTATCGCCATCTTCGGGAGAATTTAAATATTTCCTATTCTCTTTTTTGGTATCTTTGTGAAATGGGGAACTTAAGAAAGGCTGTAGTTTATCGTATTTTATATGTTGGAATTTTCTTAGAAGCCAATCGGAAATAGCTAAATTTTCTATATCAGTGATTTCTGTTGTTATGTGGAATTTAAAAAATGAATCTGAAAAGATTGTTAAAATTTGATGTTCTTCAATTTGATATAAACTTATCTTAAATGATTCTTGTAATAAATCCAAATTATCATTTGTACTAGTCGTATATTCCTCAAGTAAATTAAATTCATTTATTAGTTTGAAAAAGGCTTCTTGATCTTTTTCTAAATAATAAAATATTTTTAGAATACTGTTAGCTGTATATACCTCCGTATTATTTCCAAAAAATACTAAGACAAAAGGATTTAGATTATCATTAGTTGTAAAAATTTTGATATTTGATTTATTGGTTTTTATTTCTTTAAATAATTCGCCATTGAATTTGATTGGAGAAAAATAACGTTTATCAAAAAAGTAATAATCTATCATTCTTGAATTTTCCTATAATAGTATTTTTGAAAAAACCCCGCATTAAGCGGAGTTTTTATAGCATGAAATCAATTCATTAGCGAGTAAATCAACCAATCAATTTCTTCATCAATTCATTTACTTGTGCAGGGTTAGCTTTACCCTTAGATGCTTTCATCACTTGACCAACTAGACCGTTAAAAGCTTTCTCTTTACCAGATTTATACTCTTCAACCATCTTCTCGTTGGCAGCAAGCACTTCCTTAATAATCGCTTCAATCGCGCCTGTATCAGTTTCCTGTTTCAAGCCTTTCTCAACAATAATTTCGTCCGCAGTTTTGCCTTCGTCCCACATAAAGCCGAATACTTGTTTTGCGATCTTACCGCTAATCGTGTTGTCCACAATACGCGCGATCATACCGCCCAGTTTCTCAGCAGAAACAGGAGAGTCAGCCAAATCTAAACCTGCTTTGTTTAAAGCACCTGAGAATTCACCCATCACCCAGTTGGCAGCAATCTTACCTTGCGCAGCGCCACCAGCAGCTTTCACCACGTCTTCGTAAAACTCTGACATTTCACGAGTCAGTGTAAGAACGTGAGCATCATACTCAGTCACACCAAAGTCCGCCACGAAACGCGCACGACGTGCAGCAGGAAGCTCAGGCATAGTCGCTCGAATTGCTTCGATTTGCTCGTCTGCAATAATTACAGGTAACAGGTCTGGGTCCGGGAAGTAACGGTAATCGTTGGCTTCTTCTTTTGAACGCATAGAACGCGTTTCCATCTTCACGGGGTCGAATAAACGCGTTTCCTGATCAATGGTGCCGTCCCATTCTAGAATTTCCATTTGACGTTCAATTTCAACATTGATCGCTTGTTCAATAAAACGGAATGAGTTCAGGTTTTTCAATTCGCAACGCGTACCGAAGGGTTGACCCGGACGACGTAAAGACACGTTACAGTCACAACGGAATGAACCTTCTGCCATGTTGCCGTCAGAAATGCCTAACCAGCGCACCAGCGTATGAATCGCTTTAATATAAGCAACCGCTTCTTCAACCGAACGCATATCTGGTTCAGATACGATTTCAAGCAGTGGCGTACCGGCACGGTTCAAGTCGATACCGGACATGCCTTCAAACTGGTCATGAATCGATTTACCTGCATCTTCCTCAAGGTGTGCACGGGTTACGCCAATCCGTTTAACCGTGCCATCTTCAAGCTGGATGTCGATATGACCCAAGCCCACAATCGGATTGTCCATCTGGCTAATCTGGTAGCCTTTTGGTGAATCCGGGTAGAAATAGTTTTTACGTGCAAATACAGAAGCCTGATCAATATAGGCATCGATACCCAAACCAAAGCGAATCGCAAGATCCACCACTTCTTTATTCAATACCGGCAATACGCCCGGCATGGCCAAATCTACAAGGCTGGCTTGGGTGTTTGGATCATTACCGAATACAGTCGATGAACCCGAGAAAATTTTGGTATTGGTGGCAAGCTGGGTGTGAATCTCGATACCAATAACGACTTCCCAACCCTCAATCAGGTTAGATTTTGGTTTAGCCGATTTTTGAGCTTGAGCCATTATGCATTCTCCTCAGCAATTGCAGCGCGTTTTGTATGCCAATCTGTTGCTTGTTGATACTGATGTACCACAGACAACAATTGAGATTCTGACCAGTAATTACCAATCAGCTGTAAGCCAACTGGCAAGTTATTTTGGTCAAAACCGACAGGCGCGTTAATCGCAGGAAGACCTGCCAGATTTACCGCAAGCGTATAAATATCGCCTAGGTACATTTCAACTGGCGTTAAATCTGCACCAATTTTATAGGCAGTCGTTGGCGCAGAAGGTGCTGCAATGACATCGACCGATTCAAATGCTTTAAGGAAATCTTGCTGGATCAGGCGACGTACTTTCTGTGCTTTTACATAGTAAGCATCGTAATAACCTGCAGACAGGGCATACGTACCAATCAGGATACGGCGTTGCACTTCTGCACCAAAACCTTCTGAACGTGAACGCTTGTAAAGGTCCATCAGGTCCACAGGATTTTCTGCGCGATAGCCATAACGCACGCCGTCATAACGTGACAGATTCGAAGAGGCTTCAGCAGGCGCGATCAGATAGTAAGTCGGCACATAGCTTTCAGTCATGTTGAGATCAATCTCAACCAGAATTGCGCCCATTTCTTCCAGTTTTTTTAAGGATTCTTCCACACGTGCTTTTACGTCTGCATCCAGACCTTCCACATTGAAGTATTGCTTTGGAATACCGATGCGCAAACCTTTTACCGATGTAGTGTTCAGATTTGCCACATAGTCATCAACGTCTTTGTCCATTGAGGTTGAATCCTTGGCATCATGACCTGCCATGACATTCATCAGGTAAGCACAGTCTTCTGCAGAACGTGCCATTGGACCACCTTGGTCTAGTGATGATGCATAGGCAATCATACCGAAGCGCGATACACGACCGTAAGTCGGTTTAAGACCGGTCAGACCACAGAATGATGCAGGTTGACGGATTGAACCACCGGTGTCAGTACCAGTTGCAAATGGTGCCAAATCCGCTGCCACAGCTGCTGCAGAACCGCCTGAAGAACCACCAGGGACATGGCCCAGGTTCCAAGGGTTGGCAGTTGCGCCGTAATATGAGTTCTCAGAGGTCGAACCCATCGCGAATTCGTCCATGTTCACTTTACCCAAAGTGACCAGGCCCGCAGCTTTACCTTTCGCTACAACGGTTGCGTCGTAAGGAGAGATAAAATTGTCCAGCATTTTTGAACCGGCAGTGGTTTTAATGCCTTGGGTACAGAAAATATCTTTGTGGGCAACTGGCACACCAGTCAGGGCAGAGGCATTGCCAGCTTTGATTGCAGCATCGGCAGCATCAGCTTGAGCCAATGCCTGTTCAGCAGTCACGGTCACATAAGCCTTGACCTGTGCATCAATTTTTTCGATGCGTTTTAAATAGTGTTGAGTCAATTCGCGGGATGAAAATTGAGCATTTGCCAAACCTTCAGTCAGTTCACGAATGGATAAGCGGTGTAAATCTGTCATGAGAAATAATTCTTTACGTTTAATTTAATAAAAAGAATGAACTGGGTAATAATTACTCAATCACGCGTGGGACGAGATACAAACCGTCCTGTACAGCAGGTGCAACTGCTTGGTATTCCTCACGATGATTGCTTTCCGACACGACATCTTCACGTAAAGGCTGTGGGTGGTCGAAAGGGCTTTTCAGTGGTTCAACACCGTCGGTATTGATGCCTTTCAGGGTTTCCATCATGCCTAAAATTTTATTTAAACTTTGAGCATATTCAGCAGATTGCGTATCATTGAGAGATAACCTTGCAAGGTTGGCAATAGCTGAAACTGTTTCTGCACTTAAATCTGCAGAATGCTGTGCATCCGATGTAGACATAATATTACCTAATCAGTATTAAAAAAATTCAAATTATCATGCGTTATGATAAGCGATTGACTTGTCCAAATCATCACATTTAGTTAAAGTGGCCACCTTGCGTCCATATAAAGTTTAACTGAGAACGTCCCCGTGATTCTAAAACGACTAATAGGCTTGTTTTCGCCCGATCTTGCCATTGATTTAGGTACAGCAAATACACTTATTTATGCGCCAGGACGAGGCATTATATTAAATGAACCGACGGTTGTAGCCATCCGTCATAGTGGTTCACATAAAATTGTTGCGGCAGTCGGTCTTGAAGCGAAGCAAATGCTAGGTCGTACCCCAGCCAATATCTCAGCGATCCGTCCTATGAAAGACGGTGTGATTGCGGATTTTGAAGTCACTGAGACCATGCTGAATCAGTTCATTCGCAAAGTACATGAAAACCGTTTATTTACTCCGGCACCGCGTGTCGTGGTTTGCGTGCCATGTAAATCGACTCTGGTTGAGCGCCGTGCCATTCGTGAAGCCGTGTTTAATGCGGGCGCACGTGATGTACGTTTAATTGAAGAGCCAATGGCAGCAGCGATTGGTGCAGGTATGCCAGTTGAGCAGGCTTGTGGTTCGATGGTGGTCGATGTTGGCGGTGGTACCACTGAAATTGCAATCATTTCCCTACAAGGTTGTGTTTATGCAGACTCTTTACGGATTGGCGGTGATGTCTTTGATGAGCAGATCATTAACTATGTGCGTAAAGCGCATGGCTGTGTGATCGGCGAAACCACTGCTGAAGTGATCAAAAAAGAAGTGGGTATGGCGTTGCCAGATGAAGGTGCTAAACCGCTTGAAATTGAAGTTCGTGGCCGTAACCTCGCAGAAGGTGTGCCTCGCGCAATCGTGGTTAATTCTGACGAAGTCACCCAAGCGATTTCTGATCCATTGCAAAACATCGTGTCTGCTGTGAAATCTGCGCTAGAACACACACCTCCTGAGCTTTCTTCGGACATCGCTGAACGCGGTATCGTGTTAACTGGTGGTGGTGCATTGCTACGTAACCTGGACAAGCTGCTTGCCAAAGAAACTGGCCTGCCAGTGGTGGTGGCAGAAGATCCACTATCATGCGTGACACGTGGTGGCGGCAAGGTACTCGAATTTTTCGACAACCCAAATCATGACATGTTATTCGTAGGCTAAGAAAAGGATCCGGCGGGTGCAAGCACATCTGTTTTCTCGACAACCGCCATCTTTTCGCTCTTTTATCATTGCATTGGTGACATGCCTGGTGGTGCTTTTCTTTGATTGGCGCATGCCGCATGTTGTTCAACCTGCAAGGGATGTCCTGTACGCTGCTTATAATCCTATTTATGCGGTGGCCAGTTATCCGGTATTGTCGCGAGAGTGGTTGAATCAACAAACCAAGTCTGAAGCTCAGTTGCGCCGGGAAAATACCGCGATGCAGGCCGAGTTGCTACAGGCACAGGTACGCTTACAAAAAATCTCTGAACTTTCTGCTGAAAATACCCGTTTGCGCGGTCTATTGGACACGCCACTGATCATTGATGGACGTATTGAAATTGCCGAAGTGATTGGTACCGATGCCGATCCATTACGGCATATTATCGTGATCAACCGGGGTTCGAATAACGAGCTGAAAGTCGGGCAAACCGTACTGGATGACAAGGGTATCATGGGGCAGATTATCAATGTCTATCCGCATAGTAGTCGGGTCATGCTGTTGTCTGATAAAGAACATTCACTGTCAGTGCGCCTGGAACATACAGGTATGCGTGCCATTGTTTCAGGCACGGGCGATCTAGGACGTTTAAAAATGGAATATGTACCGACCAGTGCCAATATCAAGGTCGGTGAAAAAGTCTATAGTTCGGGCTTGGGACAACATTTCCCGGCAGGTTATCTGGTGGGGCAGGTGTCTAAAGTACAACGGCATAATTCCGGTGAATTTGCCCAGATTGATGTCACGCCTGCAGCTCAACTCGCCGGTGGACATCATGTGGTGGTGTTATTTTCCGATTCATTAGCGATGGAGCAACCGCATGTCAATCGCTAAGATGAAATCCAGAAAGCATCGTGACCCTTTAATGGCCATCGTCATTTCAGTGATTGTGGCTTCTATTTTAATGGTCTATCCACTTTCCTATAATCTCTCGGGCTGGCGTCCGCTGTTTATGCTGATGATCATGCTCTTCTGGGTGTTATGTCAGCCAACCTGGTGCGGGATCTGGTTTGCCTTTGGTACGGGTATTTTTATTGATCTGCTGCTGGATGCACCTTTGGGTCTGAATGCGCTGAGCTTTATCATTATTGCCTTTTTAGCTCGCTTTCTGACCCGTGAACGCCGTATCCTGACCTTTAATAATCTCTGGGTGATTATGGGGCTGGCGATTGTCGCATATCTGCTGATGATCTTTTTTACCCAGATTATAGCTGGCGTGCAATTTTCTTATGCACGGCACTGGATTCCGATGCTGACCAGTATTCTGGTTTGGCCTGCTATTTATTATATGCTCAAAAAATGGCGCATATAATTCTAGCTTCGAGCTCACCCCGGCGTCGCGAGTTATTGCAACAACTCGGGCTGAGCTTCGATATTTACAGTCCCGAGATCGACGAATCTGTACAAGCAGGCGAGTCGGTCGCAGCCTATGTTGAACGTCTGGCACGTGCCAAAGCCGATGCCGTGGCAGAGCTTTATCCTGATGCAATTATTATTGCTGCGGACACCAGTTTGGGGGTGGATCAGGAGATTTTGGGCAAACCTGAATCCAAACAACATGCGATTGAAATGTGGACAAAAATCTCCGGTCGGTGGCATGATGTATATAGCGGTGTCTGTGTTCGTACAAAGCATGAAAAATACAGTATAGTGGTACGCACACAGGTCGAATTTCAAATCCTGAGCGCTGCAGATATGGAAAGTTACTGGGCGACAGGTGAGCCACTGGGTAAAGCAGGGGCTTATGCAATTCAAGGAATTGCAGCACGTTATATTCCAAAAATACAGGGCAGTTATTCCAATGTGGTTGGCTTGCCTTTATATGAGACAGTACAGTTATTACAGACGGTTAAGGCACTAAATTAACTGCTGAAAAGAATTCTTATAATGTTTTGAGTGTAGTTATGTCTGACGAGTTGTTGATTAACGTCACGCCGATGGAATGTCGGGTCGCGTTAATTGAAAACGGCACGGTCAATGAACTGTTTGTCGAGCGTACGGCCAAGCGTGGCCTGGTAGGGAATGTCTATAAAGGAAAAGTGGTGCGGGTCTTACCCGGCATGCAGGCTGCTTTCGTGGATATCGGACTTTCTCGTACTGCGTTTTTACATATCAATGATATGGTCTGGCCCCGCAATCAGCCAACCCCGAATGTCTTTGAGCTACTTCAACCGGGACAAGTCCTCACGGTTCAGGTGATGAAAGATATGCTCGGTACCAAAGGCGCACGCCTGTCTACCGATCTGTCGATTCCTTCGCGTTATTTGGTGCTGATGCCATATGGCAATCATATCGGTGTATCGCAACGGATTGAATCCGAGGAAGAGCGCAATCGCTTGCGTTCGATCATTGAGCGGATTCAGGCAGAACATAAGCTGCCAGGTTCAGTGATTGTACGTACTGCGGCAGAAGGGATTGAAGAAGAAGCCATTGCACAGGATATGGCTTATCTGGCCAAGCTTTGGGAATATATCCAGCGCAAGCAAAAGATTATTGCAGTACCGTCTTTGATCTTTGAAGAATTGCCTTTGCCGCAACGGGTGATTCGTGATCTGGCCAATGAAGAAACTGCTAAAATTTACGTGGATTCACGTGAAATTCATGCCAAGCTGCAGGAATTTGTCGAAGAATTTGTCCCGAATATGAAAGACCGTTTGCTGCATTATCCGGGCGAGCGGCCAATTTTTGACTTGTATAATGTCGAAGAAGACCTGCAAAAGGCATTGCAAACTCGAGTCGCATTGAAGTCTGGCGGTTATCTGATGATTGACCAGACGGAAGCCATGGCCACAATTGATGTCAATACCGGTTCTTATGTTGGTGGACGTTCGCTGGAAGATACGGTTTTTAAAACCAATATGGAAGCGACGGATGTTATCGCGCGTCAGTTACGGCTGCGTAATCTCGGCGGCATTATTATCATCGACTTCATTGATATGCAGGAAGCGCAGCATCGTGAAGAAGTGATGAAACAGTTTGAGCGCATGTTAGAACGTGACCATGCCAAGACCAAGATTACCCAGGTATCGGAACTGGGCCTGGTAGAAATGACCCGGAAACGCACCCGTGAGTCGCTGGAACATCTGCTCTGTGAGTCTTGTCCGACCTGTCAGGGACGTGGTTATGTCAAAACAGCCGAGTCAGTATGTTACGAAATATTCAGGGAAATTCTACGCTATGCTCGTGCATATGAGTCACAGAGTGGCTTTACTGTCGTCGCGCATCCGGCTGTCATTGATCGATTATTGACGGCAGAAGCGCCTGCAGTCGCTGATCTAGAACATTTCATTAATCGCGTGATTAAGTTTCAGGTGGAAAATCTATATACGCAAGAGCAATACGATATCATTCTCAGCTGAAATTGTAACAGAATATCGTTAAACACTTGTTACATCTGAAATTTTACAACCGGGCCTTTATTTACAATACTAGATGCATGAATTAGCCAAAGCCGTTTCTCCCAGTTTCAGGCTTAGCAAAAGGAGTGTGTGATGAGTATGAGTAAAGCAGTAATCCATAAAGGCCTAAAACACGTATTAGAACCAAAGACTGTACATGCGGGATATATCGTTGATGAGCGCGGTAATGAAGTTCAGATTACCGCGAGCATGATCCGTAACGTCTGCCATCAATTATTACAACAGTGCCGTACTATTAAAAGCTGATTATATTTGTGCATTGTTTCTAACTTATTAAAAATGATTTGGATAGACGTTTAAATCGAGAAGTCTTCCAAAAGTTCTCAAATAATTTAAAAAAATTTCCAAAAATAAAGCAAAGGGACCAGATCGGTCCCTTTATTCTGTGCTCAAAGACTGGCAGAAATGATCAGCATCTTTGGCAGTCCATCTATCTTATTTATTCATCCGCGGCTAGCTTACCGCCCGTAACTTTGGGACAGGTTCGCCATCTACAATAAGTTCAAAACGTTGAATTTCTTCTTCCAGATGTGTCAGCAAGTTCTGCATTTTCGGCAGGGCATTACGACATGCGGTCAAGCCGACTTCCAGTTTGTCTAGATAGCTGGTCATAGTGATATTCAAGGCCTGACCATCCAGTACGATGGAAGCCGGATAAAGTGCTTCAAGACGTGCACCATTCCAATACAATGGTTCTTGTGGTCCAGGCACATTGGAAATAATCACGTTAAAAGCCTGACGTGTCGGCATTAAACCAGAGGCAATATTCAGGCCTGCTGCACCATAGACAAAGGCACTATAGTTCAAAATCTGGTTGGCATTCATGCGTTTAAAGCGCTCTTTGGCACTTAGCACACTGCGGCGTACGATCTTGAGACGTTCCAGCGGATCTTCTTTATGCGTGCCTAGATTGGCTAGAATCATAGTAATACGGTTGGATACATCCGAGTCATCACTGCGAACCGAAGCTGGAACCATGGCAATTAACGGTTTTTTCGGTAAGGCATTTTGCGATAATAAATATTCACGTAATGCACCTGAACAAATGGCCAGGACGATATCATTAATGGTCACGCCCAATGCCTTGGAAATATGACGTAAACGTGAAAATTCGAAAGACTGGGCTGCAAAGCGACGTGACGCACTGACGCGTTGATTCAGAATGCTACTTGGTGCCTGAAAGCTGGATACATAATCCGGATTACGTCCCATATCTTTCATGACGGTTTGCGACAGTTCATAAGCGACTCGTGGCGCACATTCCAGTTGCCCCTTAATGGTCTGCAGGACATTTTTAAACCTGTTCACTTTAGGTGCTTTAAGGCGTTTGGCACGTGGGCCTTCCACACACCAAGGCGGTACAATACTCTTGGCATTTGGGTCAAATGAAAGTGATTTTTCTACCAGACGCATGCCAGCAATTCCATCCACCATGGCATGGTGAATTTTGAAATACATGGCAAAACGATTACCTTCAATGCCCTCAATGATATGACAGGTCCATAAAGGTTTGGCACGATCAATCAGGGCACTATGTTCTTGTGAAATATAGGTCAGCAATTCACGGATACGGCCCGGTTTTGGCAGGGCAATATGACGAAAATGATGATCTAAATCAAATTCCTGGTCTTCATCCCAAAACAGGCCGTTTAAATAATTGTTAAAAGGTGGGATTGGAGAGCATTTCGAATTTTGGATATCCGTGACTAGATCCTGAATAAAGGAAGCTGACGCATTGTCGGGAATTTGGAATAAAAATAGTCCACCTACATGCATAGGCTGCTGCCGTTTCTCTAAAGTTAAGAAAATAAAATCAATTGGATGTAATGGACGCATAGCGTGGATTGCCTCACTGCATTCTCTATGGCTTTTTTGCTAAAAGGCCTTGTTAGAATTATTACTTTAGTTTTTAAAGTATATCTTTTTTAGCATATAAATGAACTGCTTTATCTTGCCTCAACTGTGAAAAAGTGGCTATTGACAAGAACAAAATATCTTCCTAAGTTTATGAAATGTGAAAATTTTAGTTTTAAAATAGATTTCTAAAAATAGTATTTTCTAGGCGAAGTGGAGTGTAACTTAATAATTATGTGTTATTAGAAGAATAGCATTGTGTTCAATTTCACATTTTATGCAAATAAATCAATGAGCTAAAATTTTATCAATTCTTTAATTAAAATAATATTATCCCGATAAAAGGTAATTTCTATCTTGTCACTAAATGTAAAATTATCAATTAAAAAGACTATCTTTATCAAAAATAGTCTTTTAATCAATAGGAACGATAAAACTTAACTTTATTTTTTTAGATTGCCAGCATGTAAGCCACATTCTTTATGGGTAGCTTCTTCCCACCACCAGCGACCTTCGCGTTCATGCTGATTTGGCAGCACAGGGCGAGTGCAGGGCTCACAGCCGATAGAAACAAAACCTTTCTCATGTAGGGCATTATAAGGGACTTCCATCATACGGATATAACTCCAGACATCCGCACTGGACCAGTTGGCAAGAGGATTGTACTTGATCAACTGTTTTCCCGGACCGGAAAAACCTGGATCGGCCTGAACCACTGGAATTTCATTGCGTGTACCCGGACTTTGGTCTTTGCGCTGACCGGTAATCCAGCCGTCCAGCGTGGCCAGTTTTTTACGTAGCGGTTGAACCTTGCGTATACCGCAACATTCCTGATGGCCATCTTCAAAGAAACTGAATAAACCTTTAGCGGTCACTAAATTTTGTACTGCATCAGTTTCAGGGAAGCAGATTTCAATTTCGATGTTGTAATGCTTACGCACCCGTTCAATAAACTGATACGTCTCTGCATGTAGACGGCCAGTGTCCAGACTGAATACCCGGAACGGTTTACCGAGATGCGACGCCATATCAATCAATACAACATCTTCAGCACCAGAAAATGAAATCGCAATTTCACCTTGCTGGCTCAGTGCAAGTGCCAAAATTTCATTGGGCGATTTATCAGCATATTCAGATGCAAGCGCATCAATACGATCAATAGTAGGAATGATGGTCATGAGAGTCCTGGCGATATAGGCTTGGAAAGGACATGGCCTATATTAGTTAATTTCACATCTATTTTAATAGAATTGATTTAATTGACTTATCACTAAAAAATAAATACTTATTAAAAAAATAGATTTAAAAAAGTACAGTGCAAAATCTGTTTCTTCAGCTATGATAGTGCAAAATTTTTTCAATACAACTTAGAGGGAATGTTCATGGAAGTCGTATGTCTAGATTTAGAAGGTGTGTTGGTTCCAGAAATCTGGATTAACTTTGCCAAAAAAACCGGTATTAAAGAGCTTGAAGCGACGACTCGTGACCTTCCTGACTATGATGTACTGATGACCCAACGTCTGAATATTTTAAAACAGCACGGTTTAGGCTTGAACGATATTCAGGAAGTGATTGCAGAAATGGGTCCATTCCCAGGAGCAAAAGAATTTGTGAAATGGGTGAGTACGCATTTTCAATTGATTATTCTTTCAGATACTTTCTATGAATTTGCACATCCATTGATGAAGCAACTGGATTGGCCGACGATTTTCTGTCATAAACTGGAAACAGATGAAGCAGGAATGATCTCTGCTTATAAACTTCGTCAGCCGGACCAAAAACGTCAAGCCGTAAAAGCATTACATGGCTTGAACTTCCGTGTGATTGCAGCAGGAGATTCTTATAATGATACCACGATGCTAGGTGAAGCAGACCATGGTTTCCTGTTTGATGCTCCTGAGAACGTGATTGCTGAATTCCCGCAATTCCCGCCAATTCGTGGTTATGATGCGTTAAAAGAAGCAATTCGTAATGCTTCAGTGCGTGATATCCCAGCTTAAAGAATTTAAGTAAATAAAAAAGGCGCTATAAGCGCCTTTTTTATTGAATCTATCAAAAAATCAGAAGCGGTAACCGATTTTCATGCCATATGCGATTGCAGTGTTATCGGTGAACTCTCCTACAACATTAGGGCCTGCTTTAGCCTCAGCGTCACCTAACCACATATAGCGAACACCTGCTTGAATAAAGTAATTTTCGGCTGGGCTATATTGTCCACCTAAACCTACACCCCAGTAACCTTCGGTTGGTCCTAGTGTTGTTACAGGATTACCTGCACCTGAGTCATAACTTACTAAAGCAGAGCCAGACCATTTGTCGCTAAATTTACGGCCAACACCAACATTTGCAGACCATTGATCATCTGAGTAGTCAATCAAATTACTACCTGAGCGTAATTTTAATAAATTAGGTGTTACTGCAAATTGGCTCCAATTTACCCAGCGTACGTTAGCAAAGGCTAAAGTATTTGCTGCAATACCTGTTTGAAGATCTAAATTTACAGATTGAGGTGTTGTAGCTGTAACATCTGGTGAAAGAGGCGATGCAATAGTTCCAAATCCAAAGCTCTCTGTTGAATTTGCCTCATGATCGATTTCTGAACGATAAGTAATAGCTGCTTTTAAAGCAATTTCAGGGATTTGATAAGCGAAACCAGCAAGCCAGCCCCAAGCTTCTTCTTCATCAAGTTTAATATCATAGCCCGAATTTCCATAAGCTGCACCTCGTAATGCAATTTTAGCTTCTACAGTTTGCCAAACAGGTCCAGCATAAAAATTCCAGTTTTCAGTTGGTTGATAACCGATTAAAGCTGTAAGGTTATTAGTTTTTACTTCTACTTGAGTGCTTTCTCGTTGAGTACTAAGAGGATTTACTTGTGAAAAACTTACATTATTTGTTGGATAAATTGAATCGGCACCATAAGGTTGATCATAAATCAGACCTAAAGATATTTTATCAGTTGCTTGAACTTTAATAGCAGCAGATGGAAAGTAGTAGTCTTCTGCCATGTCGCTGATAGATTCATTACCTAGTTGAGGAATAGATTTTCCAGATACGCTAGGATCAATCACAGTAATACCTGCTTCAGCATAATTACCCGGCTGTAAAAAAGCAGAAATAGATTGACCAGAACGGTCTAGGCCAGCTGCTTGAACTGCAGAAAGAGGTAAAGTGCTAAGTAAAATAGCAGAATAAATTTTATTGAGCTTCATGGTACGTTCCCTGATGCCATCTGTAACAAAAATGTGCAGGAAAAGTAACATAATTTTAAAAAGAGTAAATACTCAGCTCTGTTGAAGAAATGAACTAAGGCGGTTAAGGAAAGAGCTTGATTAGAGTTTTTATACTAATTTTATTGGTATAAATATATGAAAAATATCAGATTAAATTAACTTTAAATAATGTGAAAGGATTGAAGTTCTGTTAATTTTAATTGGTGCTAAAATAATCGAATGATATGCAAGTGAATAAAAATAGAGTAAAAAAGTTAAAAAAACCACCCGAAGGTGGTTTTTTTATTAAGGATATCTTAGAAACGGTAACCCATTTTTAAGCCATATGCCCATGCTTTATTGTCTTCAAATTCAGCGACGTATTCAGAACTACCAGCTTGCGCGCCTGTTTGTGCTTTTGCATCACCTAACATGAAGTATTTAACACCACCCGCGATGAAAGTAGCTGGTGTTGGACTGTACTGAAGACCTAAGCCTACATTCCAATAACCTTCAGTTGGACCAAGTGTAGATACAGGGTTACCTGCACCAGAGTCCCAACCTACAGATACGTTACCAGCCCATAGATCATTAAATTTACGACCCACACCTACAGTTGCTGAAATTTGGTCATCTTCATATTCAACAAGATTGAAGCCATCTGGGCGATCCACAATAGGGCCAACTGCTTCTGATATTAGACCAAATTTATAAGGTTGAATTGAGAATTTAGACCATTCAACCCAGCGAACATTCGCAAAAGCTACAGTATTCGCCATAATACCTGTTTGGAAATCAAGGTTTACAGACTGTGGAGTAGTAATTTTTGTCTCACCACTTGCTGCTGCAATAGCTGCTGCTGCTGCGGCCCCATTTGGGAGCAAAGCTAAAGCTGGTAAGGTTGGAATACTTTCATTCATATTAACATCATGGTCAATTTCAGAACGATAAGTAATAGATGCTTTTAATGCAATTTCAGGAATTTGATAAGCAAGACCGGCTAACCAACCTACAGAGCTATCTTCTGGAATAGACGCATCGTAACCATTGTATAAGCTGTAAGCCTGGCCACGTAATGAAAGATTACCTTTGATCGTTTGGTAAACTGCGCCACCGTAAATATTCCAATTCTCAGTTGGTTGGAAACCTGCAATAAATGATAAATTTTGAGTATCTACTTCTACGCTAGTGTTACCAGTGCCAAGTAATCCATTAATATTTGCTAACCCAGCATCGACTGTTGAAGTAACAGTATTAGTTACTTGTTGAGTAATTGCATTTGTTACGCCTTGCGTAATAGCATCAAGTGCGCCTGGAGTACCACGAATAGCTTGCTCTGCAATAGCTTGAGTGGGTGCCTGGCCTGCTGCAACTAAAGCAGCTGCACGTCTAGCTACTTCACCATTTACTCCAGCAGTCAAGTTGGCTGCTAGTGCTCCAGGAAGGTTTGCGGCTACATTTGTTTCGATAGTTGAGTCACGAATATCTGCTAACGCGTCAGGAGCTAAAATTGTATTCGTGGAATCGGAAACAAATACGTTATTACCTGTATAGGTAGCATCTGCTCCAAACGGTTGGTCATATAAAATACCAACTGAAAATTTGCTGGTTGGCTGAAATTTTAAAGCAGCACTTGGAAAATAATAATCACCCGCCATATCACTAATATTACGGCGAGTATCACTTGTTCCAGCTTCTTTACCAGATACATCTGGGTCTAGGACAGAAATACCTGCTTCAAAGTAATTACCTGGTTGCAGGAAGGCTGCAATTGATTGGCCTGAACGGTCCATTGCCGCAGCAAATGCACCCGTCATTGGTACAGTTGCAAGAATCATTGCAGTAGTTAATGTTTTTAATTTCATTTACGTCTTTCCTTGAGGTACAAATTTATATCTAGCGTTGTTGTTTGCACTTATTTAATTCTTGGAGATTTCGGGTATTTATCCGCAATCATTTGTTACTCCATGTGACAAAAATAGCACAATTAAAATAAGAGTAAATGCTCTAGAAAAAACTAATTAGTCTAAAAAAGCATCAAAATAGAGTTTTTACACCAAAAAATAGCCTCATTTTGAAATAAGTATTTGAAAGTAGTAGAAATAAAATAATGAAGAAAAAATGATTTTTTGTATAAAAAATATTCTAAAAATATGAAGATTAACGCTAATTTTTTGAAGTATAGATCACATTTTGAAAGGATGGTGCGCCCTGCGGGACTCGAACCCACGTCGGTCGCTTAGGAGGCAACTGCTCTATCCAGTTAAGCTAAGGGCGCGAAAAGAAGGCTATTGTACTGTAAAAAATACAAAAAAAAGTTATTGCCGAAGCAATAACTTTTAAGGACTCATAGCTACAGGAGTTGTCTAGGTATTTTTAGGCTTAAGTAACTTAAACAGACCGAACATGACCACGATCCAAAGCGGGATCATCAAAATAGATTCCTGGAATCCTTGCGTCCACATGATGTAAAGAATCGTAAGAATGAAACCTAGAACCAGAATATTACCCGCCGGAGACCAAAGCGCAGGGAAGGAAGTCTTCTGTCCTAGCTTTTTCATGCTTTGAATAAACTTGAGATGGGTCAGCGTAATCATGGCCCAGTTTAATACCAATGCACCGACTACGATGTAAATCAGATGGCTTAAGGCATCTTCAGGCACGAAGTAATTAAGTAGTACACAGCCAAAAATCAGCGCGGCAGAGAACAATACAGCAGGAATTGGCGTACCTTGCTTATTCACTTTCATGAAGACTTTAGGTGCATTTCCTTGTTGAGCCAGACCATAGAGCATACGGCTGTTGGCGTACATACCACTGTTATATACAGACAATGCTGCTGTCAGGATAATAAAGTTCAGTAAGTGTGCTGCCCAGTCAATGCCAAGCTGGCTGAAAATCATCACGAACGGACTTTTGTCCAGACCACCAAGTTCAAGCTGATTCCAAGGCACGAGTGACAATAGAATTGTCAAGGCACCGACATAGAAAATCAGGATACGGAAAACCACCTGATTAATGGCTTTCGGAATGGTTTTTTCCGGATTTTCAGCTTCTGCCGCTGCCATACCGATCAGTTCAATACCACCGAAGGCAAACATCAGGAAGGCCAGCATGTAGAACAGACCTTCAAAACCATTCGGAAAGAAACCGCCCGCGGTCCAAAGATTGCTAAAAGATGCGCCTGAAGAAGCATCAGCAGTCAGGATCAGATACAAACCAAAGACAATCATCGAGATGACCGCAGTCACTTTAATGATAGAAAGCCAGAATTCTGATTCACCGTAGAATTTCACATTGCCGAGGTTGACCAGTGTAATCACGATAAAGAAAAACAATACCGATGCCCAGGCTGGAATATGAGGCCACCAGTAGTTGATATATTTCGCAACCGCAGTAAGTTCGGTCATGGCCACCAGGATATACAGAATCCAGTAGTTCCAACCCGCAAGGAAACCGGGAAATTTTCCCCAGTATTTATAAGCAAAATGGCTGAATGAACCTGCGACAGGTTCATGAACAATCATCTCACCCAATTGACGCATGATTAAAAATGCAATCAGGCCCCCAATGGCATAGCCTAAAATAATAGAAGGACCCGCAGATTGGATCACCTGTGCGGAACCTAAGAATAAGCCTGTGCCAATTGCACCGCCCATGGCGATCAACTGAATATGACGGTTCTTTAAGCCACGCTGAAGTTGTGAAGACTCGTTATTCAAAGTGTTCAGCCCGACAATGGAAAATGATAAGTGGCTGATTGTAATTGATCAGACTAAAGAAGCCTAGTCCATCCTAAGAATGAAATATTGTTGAAGGAATGATAAAAAATATTCATATAAATAACTGAAATAAAATATAAATGAATCAATATATTAATTTTATTGAAACTGTTACTGACGAGTTCTCTATTTTCTTGGATAAAATACAAATGCCGTTTTTTTATACTAAGGTCTGGCAGCCAAGCAGTTCTGCTTTCAACATACTATACTTTGAATATAAATATTGAATAACCTGTACGAAAACAAAGACAAGTCAAAGGATGAAATAATTCATGAGTTTTGCCGCCCAAATCAAGATTCCTGCAACCTATATGCGTGGAGGCACCAGTAAAGGTGTTTTCTTTAAGCTGGATGACTTGCCTGCACAGGCACAACAGCCTGGCCGGATTCGTGACCAGCTTTTGCTACGCGTGATTGGTAGCCCAGATCCATATGGGAAACAGATCGACGGTATGGGTGGTGCCAGTTCGAGTACCAGTAAAACGGTGATTCTGTCCAAAAGCCAACACGCTGATCATGATGTCGATTATTTATTTGGTCAGGTGTCAATTGACCGTCCTTTTGTAGACTGGAGCGGTAACTGCGGCAATCTGACCGCGGCAGTGGGAGCATTTGCCATTTCCAATGGTCTGGTCGATGCCGAACGTATTCCTGAAAATGGGTTATGCACGGTACGGATCTGGCAGGCCAATATCCAGAAAGCCATTATCGCGCATGTGCCGATGCAAAATGGACAGGTGCAGGAGCTGGGTGATTTCGTACTGGATGGCGTAACCTTTCCTGCAGCGGAAGTGCAGATCGAGTTTCTGGATCCAGCTGATGACGATGCTGAAGGCGGTTCGATGTTTCCAACAGGTAATCTGGTCGATACTTTGGAAGTTCCCAATATTGGCAGCTTCGAAGTGACCATGATTAATGCCGGCATTCCAACTGTATTTTTAAATGCGGGAGATCTAGGCTATAAGGGCACAGAGCTCCAGGATCATATCAATAATGACGTGGCAGCCCTGACAAAATTTGAAACGATTCGTGCCTATGCAGCGAAGCAGATGGGACTGATTCAAGATATTGCAGAAGCAGTAACCCGACAACACACGCCAAAAATTGCCTTTGTTGCACCACCGAGTAGCTATACTTCTTCAAGTGGCAAAACTGTCACTGAATCAGATACCGATATTCTGGTTCGGGCCTTGTCTATGGGTAAATTACATCACGCCATGATGGGCACGGCTGCGGTGGCTATTGGTACGGCAGCTGCCATTCCTGGAACTTTGGTGAATCGGGTTGCAGGCGGGGTAGAACGTGAAGCGGTGCGTTTCGGTCATCCTTCTGGCACTTTGAGAGTAGGTGCACAAGCAAGTTTTGAAAATGGTGAATGGAAAGTGAAAAAAGCGATTATGAGCCGTAGTGCCCGCGTATTGATGGAAGGCTGGGTTCGCGTACCAGAAGATGTTCTCGCTTAAATGCCGTGCATACATTTAGCCTGAATAAAACCACCGATTCTGCGGTGGTTTTTTATGGTTTAAAATCTCTGACTTGCTTATTTGATGTTGAATAGCAAATTTCAGTAGAACAATTCGATTTATGGCTGAAAATTCAAGGCATTTCTAGGTACAATGCCTGATCAGCGTACAGGCATTTGCTCGCTTGTCATTTTATTCTTCTGGACTACGTATTCGAGGCGAATGTGTCATCTATTACTGACGTATCAACCCATGCACTCACTCAAGCACAACACCGCATTCAACAGGATTTACTGACTGCTCTGGAAGCCTTTGCCATTCCAGAACCGTTAAGGTCGGCAGTCCATCATGCTGTGATGCTTGGCGGTAAACGAGTACGTCCAGCACTATGTTATGCCACCGCCGCATTAAAGCCGAACCAGAATAGCGCCGCAGTGCGTCGTGCAGCGGTTGCGATCGAGTTTATTCACTGCTATTCACTGGCCCATGATGATCTGCCATGTATGGACAATGATTTGCTGCGCCGTGGCCAGCCGACCTGTCATGTGGCTTATGGAGAAGATACCGCGCTTTTGGCAGGTGATATCCTACAGTCTATGGCTTTTGAAATTTTGGGTAGCCGTCTGTTTGATCAGGGGCCAGCGGTAGAAGCTTCTATTGTACTGAAGCAGATGCAGATTCTGGCAACCGCTTCTTCGAAAATGGTGAATGGTCAGGTTTTAGATTTACAGTCTGAAGGCAAGAAAATCGATCAGCAAGCACTGGAAACCATCCATCGCAATAAAACCGGTGCTTTGATTAGCGCTGCGATCATGATGGCGGCGGTGACAATCTTTGAAGGCACCGATCTGGCCATTCCTAAATTACGTGAGTTTGGACAGGCGATTGGCCTGGCTTTCCAGGTACAGGATGATATTCTGGATATTATTTCCGATACCGAAGTGTTGGGGAAAACTGCAGGTAAAGATGAACAGGTAGAAAAATCGACCTATCCGGCATTGATGGGTCTGGAGCAGGCCAAAGGCTATGCCCAGCAATTACATGATCAGGCGATCAATGCCTTGAACCATTTTGAAGGTCAGGCGGAAGAGTTGATGCAAATTACCCAGTTCCTGCTCACGCGCAAAAGCTGATTGAAAAATTATTTTTCTAAAAAAGTTTAAAGAAACCGCATAAAAAAAGAGGACTTGAAGTCCTCTTTTTAGTTGATACAGAATTATTTGCTTTCGTTATACAGGCGTTCAGCTTCTTCAAAGCGATCGGTAATTTCTGCTGTTGGTGCTTTACCCATCAGGCTCACCACCACAATTGCAAACATTGAACAGATAAAGCCAGGAACGATTTCATACAGGCCAGTGTCAGCAAACAGGTTCTTCCAGAAAATAACCACGACTGCACCCACGATCATACCCGCCAAGGCACCATTCAAGGTCATGCGTTTCCAGAACAGTGACAGGATAATTAATGGACCAAAGGCGGCACCAAAACCTGCCCATGCATAAGCCACCAGACCAAGTACTTTGGATTCAGGATTGCCCGCCATCCAGATTGCCAGCAAGGCAATCAGCAGTACCATCAAACGGCCCACCCAGACCAGTTCTTTTTGCGAGGCATTTTTTCGCAGGAAAGATTTATAGAAATCTTCAGTCAGGGTGCTTGAGCAGACCAAGAGCTGACAGCTTAAAGTACTCATTACTGCCGCCAGAATCGCCGCCAGAACTACACCTGCAATCCATGGGTTAAACAGGATTTTGGTCAGTTCCATAAATACGGTTTCAGGATTGGCATTCACTGCAGCTGCCAGTTCTGGATGCTGCTCGAAATAAGCAATACCGAAGAAGCCGGCTGCGACTGCACCGCCCAGACACAGAATCATCCAGGTCATGCCAATACGACGTGCATTTGGAATGGATTTGACTGAATCTGCAGCCATGAAGCGCACCAGAATATGCGGCTGGCCAAAGTAACCCAGACCCCAAGCCAAGAGCGAGATAATCGCAACAAGACTGAGATCACCCAGAATATTCATTGCTTGAGGACGAGCAGCCTCCAGTGCCAAAGTCACCTGGGACATATCCGAGAACGCCATTAACGTTACGATTGGTGTCAGCAACAGGGCAAAGATCATCAGCCCCGCCTGAATGGTATCGGTCCAGCTCACAGCCAGGAAGCCACCAATAAACACATAGCTGATGGTGGCAATCGCACTGATCCAGAGCGCAGTGCTGTAAGACATGTCAAACATGCTTTCGAACAGACGCGCACCTGCAACCATGCCGGAAGCACAGTAAATCGCAAAGAAAATCAGAATCACGAAAGCCGAAACAATACGCAGGATTTTTTTCTGGTCATTAAAACGATTCGAGAAATAATCCGGCAGGGTCAGGGCATTGTGCTGGACTTCGGTATGCACCCGCAGACGACCAGCGACCAGTAGCCAATTGAGCCAGGCACCAATGATCAGACCGATGGCAATCCACATCTCAGACAGACCAGAAAGATAAATCGCACCGGGCAGACCCATCAGTAGCCAGCCACTCATGTCGGAAGCCCCTGCAGAAAGTGCAGTTACGAAACTCCCTAAACGTCGGCCCCCTAAGATGTAATCGGAAAAGTTGCTTGTCGCGCGATAAGCCATTAGGCCGATCACCACCATTGCGACAATATAGAAAAGAAAAGTAATTAAGGTTGGATTTAGGGAGCTCATACGGTATCCATTTTTAAGTTGGACAGTAGATCGAAACAAGGAATAAGATAGCTGCGAAAAGCTTTAATCCGAAAGCCAGGCAACATCAAATCCAGTAGATTTCAAAAATAAACGCGAAATTTAACCATAAATTCACAATCTTTGCTGAGATTTTCTTGCGCGAATAAAAATAGGCAACCCTCGGGCTGCCTATGTATAAAGTCAAAATATAAATTAGTTAGGGCGACCCATGACACCACGGATCGTATTTAACACATCGGCTGGAAGTACTACCGTCTTGGCATTTGGCGATTTGGCCATATCTTGCATGGCTTTAATATACTGTTCACCAAGTAAATAGGCGACCGGAATTTCATTATCACCAATGGCGGAAGTCACCATGTCAATTGCACGTTGTGAAGATTCAGCCAGTACCACTTGCGCTTCAGCATCACGACGAGAGGCTTCCAGACGGCCGTCCGCTTCCAGAATCGCGGCCTGTTTTTCACCGTCCGCTTTGGTGACGGTCGCACGACGCTGACGTTCAGCTGCTGCCTGTTCTTCCATTGCAGTCTGCATGGTGATTGAAGGTTTAATATCCTGAATTTCTACAGTTTTTAAGGTAATACCCCAGTCCGAGATATCATCGGAAATACTAGATTTTAAGCGTGCCTTAATATGATCACGCGAAGATAAAGCATCATCCAGATCCATTTCCCCGACAATCGAACGCAGTGAGGTTTGCACCAGGTTCTGAATCGCCCAGGAATAGTTTTCAATCCCGTACACGGCTTTTTCTGGTGTGGTCAGATTAATATAAGCCACGGCATTCATCAGCAGGACCGCATTATCACGGGTAATCACTTCCTGTGAGGGAATATCCAAAACGATATCTTTAGTTGTGACTTTATAGGCGACTTCATCGACATAAGGAATGACAAAATTCAGGCCCGGATTTAGGGTGGTGTGGTATTTACCCAGACGCTGTACAATCCATTTGTAACCTTGTGGCACAATCCGCACACCTTTAAAAATGGTAATCGCAACAAAGGCCAGAAACGCGATAACAATGATAGAACCACCAGACATAGCTTATTCACCTTATTGATTTTGATAATTCGTGCTGTGAGGTTGTACGACCAGGTCATTACCCAGAATATCCACGACGCGAACGCGGTCTCCGACCTGAACTGGGTCCAGAGTTCGGCATTCCCATTCATCCGAACCTAAAACTGGCATCGGAAAGCGCACCCGGATTTGCCCATGATCCAGATTAGTCTGAATCACCATGCCCACCTGACCAATGGTCGCTTCACGCGATAGACCGGCTTTGGTCTTATCAATGGAAAGTGGCTTGATAAACTTAAACCAGAGCAGCGTACACAGAATAGAAAGTACGATCCAGGTCAGGAGCTGGGTCGTCAGTCCCATCATCGGGAACATCCAGTACAGGACGCCAACCATGATGGCACCGATCCCGAACCACAGGGCAGCAAATGCGGGCAGTAGTAATTCCGATAGAATCAGAAGGATGCCTAATACAAACCAGTGCCAAGGTTCAAGAACTAATTCCATATCGTGACCTATATCGCTAAGTATTTAATTAATCATCATCTTTATATGATTGATCTTCAATGTAGCAGATGCGGCCGCAGATGAATATAAAAAATTCATGCATCAAAATTTTGCCGGACGTGGCGGTTTAAATGCCGCGGGAGACTGCTTGAAGTTGCTAATGGCTTTTTCAATAGTACGGATTTTCAGCTGAGCAGCCTTTTCACCTTCCAGAATGGTCGCATTACTGGCTTTCAGGTCTAAAGTACCAATATGGCCGACTTTGGGCTGGATCACCACATTGGCCTGACTCAGTTCCTCATGAATGCTTTGCTGTCCCATAATATTCAGGGTCTGATCTAGTACGCCCCACATATTTAGAGCCTTATTACCATCCGGACGGGCAGAAATATCCACGGCAATCACAATGTCTGCTCCCATATCTTTGGCGGTCTTGACCGGAATCGGACTGACCAGACCGCCATCGACATATTTGCTTCCACCAATCACTGCAGGCACAAACACATTCGGAATGCTACAGGAAGCACGAACTGCCTGTCCGGCATTGCCTTTAATAAAATCTGCCTTGCGGCCATTGTCCAGGCGAGTGGCAACTGCAGCAAAACGAATTGGGAATTGTTCAATTGGTTTGTTCGCTACATTCTTATTGACGAAATCCTGCAATTTTTGCCCAGCAATAATCCCTTGCCGGTTCAAGGTTAAATCGCGGATATCCGATTCTTTAAAATTCAGGGCAATCTGCTGTAACTGATAAGGCGATTTACCACTGGCATATAAGCTACCGACAAAACTGCCAGCACTGGTTCCGGTGACAATCTTCGGTTTGATGCCGTGTGATTCGAGCACTTTAATGACGCCAATATGGGCAAAACCTTTGGCACCGCCACCACCGAGGGCAATGGCGATGACAGGTTCACGGGCTTTTATTGGTGTGGCAGGCGTAGGTGTTTTAGTGGCTTTGTCACAGGCTGCAATACTGAAACCAAGGCAGACAATTAAGGCATAACGGGCTAATTTCATTATAAAAACTGGTGATTAAATCAACAAAATTCAGGCTATCACATCAAAAAAAGCCGTATTTGCCTAGTCTTTTTTCAAAAGCTTTTGTAACGGCTTGGCCATCCAGTCCGGATTTTTGGCCGAGAATTTACCTTCGTAATGCTGATAAATCTGTTCCAGGTCGTATTCATAATCACCGGTCAGATGGTACACGCCCAGGATATGAATGGTCTTGATATCATAATCAAAGGAAAACATCACAATCGGCAAATGAGCTGCCTTGGCAATATGATAAAAACCGCTGCGAATTTTTTCTGGTGCCTTACGTGAACCTTCCGGTGCCATACCGACCCAGATCTGTTCTGATTTTTCAATAATCTCGACAATCTGTCGGGTATGACCTTGTGGACTATCTCGGACGACAGGAACGACGCCAATCCATTCCAGTACCGGTTTTAGCGGTGTACGAAACAGGCTGTCTTTACCAAAAATCGTAATCTGAATACCGAGACCAAGCAAGGCATTAAAACCCAGCCATGCATCAATATTGGAGGTGTGCGGAGAAATAATCGCGACTGCTTTAGGTAAGTCTGGAAATTCACCTTCCAGACGCCAGCCTTGGCCCAAAAAAAGCTGCCTGAAAAAAGTCCGGCTCAGCTTGCTGCCGCGGGATGGCACATGCGGCGGGAGTTGGGGGAAACGTGTCTGGGCCATTGCTTATGTCTCTTCCTGAAACTAATTTTTCTTTATTTTTTATTATATTAGACTGTTGTAAAATCCGGATCATTGGCAAAATGTATAGCATCTTAAATGTTGTTGATGCATTTTTAACTGAAGGACTTGGCCTGAATATGCGGAATATCTATATTTTACTGTTTTCGCTGTATTGGGCACAGGGGCTTCCGGTCGGGTTTATGACGCATGCCTTGCCATTCATTCTGCGAGCTGAAGGGGTATCGCTGGCGCATATCGGGGGCTTTGGTCTGTTAATGCTGCCTTGGTCGATTAAAATATTCTGGGCACCTTTAGTTGATCGGCATGGATCGAGCGCCAAAGGTCATTACCGTAGCTGGATTATTCCCTTGCAATGGCTGTCAGTTGCTGTCTTGATTGGACTTTCTTTTCTACCCATTCAGGCTTTGAATCAGCCGCTGTATTTACTGCTGTTTTTTATCATACTTTTGTTGATGAATGGTATTGGTGCGACGCAGGATATTGCCACCGATGCATTGGCGGTTAACATTCTGAATCATGAGCAACAGCATTGGGGCAATACCTTTCAGGTCATCGGTTCACGATTGGGATTTATTGTCGGAGGTGGGGCAATATTATGGTTGCTGGATCTGCTGCAATGGCAAAGTACCTTTCTGTTGCTGGCTGCGCTGGTTTTTCTTAATACTTTACCCATTTTATTTTTTAGAGAACCTCAGCATTCAAAAATTATCACGCCAGCTGATAAAGGACCTGCACTCAGCAATATAAAAACCTATTTTCAATACTTCTGGTCAGATTTAAGCTTGGCGAGGTGGCTTCTGGTCTTACTGACCTTTAAAATCACTGATGGTTTATCTGGGCCTTTGTTAAAACCTTTAATGGTAGATCTCGGACTGAGCTTTAGCCAGATTGGTCTTTATGTCACTATGCTGGGAGCGTTGGCTGCCTTGATTGGGGCCGGATTGGCTGGCTGGTGCCTGAAATACTGGTCGCGCAGCTCGAGTTTGATCATTTTCTCAATTCTAAAAATATTGAGCTTAATGGCTTATGCCTGGCTCGCTACGCAGTATGAAGCTCAAAACAAAGTACAAAACTGGATGATATATCTGGTCAATGCAGCCGAAGACATGATCTCAGCTATGCTTTTGGTGGTCATGTTGACCTTAGTCATGCAATACAGTCGCAAGCATCTGGCTGGTACAGATTTCACCTTTCAGGTGGCGCTGATGGCCACGGTGAGTGGGGGACTTTATAGTCTGAGTGGCATTTTTGGAGATGCTTTAGGCTATCAAAATTATCTGAATCTGATCGTGATCGTGGCAATTATCTGTTTAATTCCAATTTTCCGATGGATGAAAGTTGCAGAAAAAGTATAAAATTTCTAAATAATCAACTGTTTGGTTAAATGTTAGCCTAAAGTACTAAATAGAATATATAAATATTAATTTAATAATTTTGTAATATAAGCGCCGTGTGTATTATTTGTTACAAAATAAATTAAGGATATTTTTGATGAAAACTAAGTTAGCAACAGCAATTGCATTCAGCCTTTTCGCGGGGACAACTTTTGCAGCACCAACTTTTTATGGTGAGATTGATGCCACAGTTGATTACTTACCGGAAGATAATGCTTCACCAGTATCTGACAAAGATGTAATTGAACTAAGTTCAAATAGCTCATTCGTTGGTTTAAAAGGGGATTAAAAGTTAACGGATCGCCTAAGCGCAATTTATGCAATTGAATGGGCTTTTAACTCTGATGGTGAGGGTGACGACTGGTCTAAACGTAACCGTTTTGTTGGTTTAAAAGATGCAAAACTTGGTACTTTAAAAATTGGTGCACATGACACTCCATTAAAACAATTGTCTAGCCCGGTAGATACCTTCAATAATTATGTAGGTAACCGTGCTGATGTAAGTGGTATTTTCACTGGTGAAAGCCGAGTAGCGAATGCTGTAGTGTATGAAGCTCCAGCTATTGCCTTGCCTCAAGGTGCTATTAAAGTGAATGCTTTATTGGCAACTGGTGAAAATTCAGGAATTAAATCTGATAAAGGTGTAGTTAAAACTGCAAATCGTGGTTTAGGTGATGCTTGGTCTGCTTCTGTAGTATATGACAGCCCAGTAGTTGTAGCAGGTGTTGCTTATGACAAAGCAATTCCGACTAACTTCTTAGGGCGCGGTTTTGATAATGCTTCTGCTCCAGAAGTAACGGGCGGTACTTTATTTGCTGCTGCAAATACCATTCGTGCAATTGGCCGTGTAAATCTAGATGGTGGTTTAGCGCTTAAAGCTCTTTATCAAACTTCAGAAGTGGCGGATGTGGATGCAGCTTCTAAAGCAGTTGATTTGCTTATTGATGATGCTCAAGGTTGGTTAATTGGTGCTGAATATAATCTTCCAAATGCAAAAGCTTGGACAGTTAAAGGTCAATACAGCCAAAACACTACAAGCTTCAAAGATAATACTGCCGATTATGAAGCACAGCAGATCTTTGTTGGTGCAGATTACGCATTTAGTAAACAAGTGAAAGCATATGGTTATGCCGGTTATCTAACACTTGAGCGTGGTTCTTTAGAAACTAAACAACCAGTTGTTGGTACAGGCTTAGAATACAAATTCTAATTTAGATTTTGTACTCTAAGAAAAGGCGATGCTTTGGCATCGCTTTTTTTATGCTTAAAACAACAAAACTTAGCAATTTTATGTCTGATCTAACGAGTTTCGGACTGTTACCATGATTGAAAGTTTCAGCATTTCGTTTTGAAAATTATGCCTATCCAAGCCGTTTTATTTGACCTTGATAATACCTTGACCCATCGTGATCTCACTGCACAAGCTTATAGCCGCTCTCTGGCAGAGTATTATGCTCCGGCTCTGGCACAGGTCGAACCAGAAAAAATTATCGAGATTGTACGACGCATCGATAATGGCGGTTATCCAAAAAAGGAATTGCTGACGCATGGCAGTATCGGGGCTTCGGCTGCTTATACCTTATTGCAGGAGCTATCCTGGTTAAGTCCCCCGAGCATAGATGAACTGGCCCAATTCTGGTTCAGCCAGTTTGGTCGTTTCGCCGTAGAAATGCCGGCAGCAGAGCAAGTATTAACGCAGCTGAAAGATGAGGGTTATCAGCTGGCCATTGTTTCCAATGGCGGACATGACACCCGTTTAAATACGATTCGGGGTTTGGGTATTGAACCTTATTTTGATGAGATCATCAGTTCGGGACTAGTAGGCTTTAACAAACCACAGCCAGAAATATTCCAGATCACTGCAGAGCGTCTAGGTGTGCAGCCTGCACAGTGCCTGTATATTGGCGACCATCCCATTAATGATGTACAAGGAGCTACAGAGGCCGGAATGCATGCATTATGGATGCAAGGCTTTCATGCCGATGCCGAACATATCCGATATAAAATTCAGCAACTGCCGGAAATTTTTGCGCATTTGCAGTTACTGAATCAGACTTAAGTTATTCTTAAACAGTCAATCGTTTCGGCCCATTGCGAAGAATCACAGCGCGGACATTGCTGGTTGGCATGCGAAAGGGTTTGTACCTGTCCACAGTAAATGCAGGCATATAATTGCCCAGCCTTGACCTGTTGGACTATAGAACAGGTTTTAGGGAAAAGTGGCAGCCCAGGCCGAACCTCATCCGATTTGAAGAACAGGATACTGAACTTACCGTCAGTTTCCAGTAAACCGGTGCGTACCTGACCCAGATGCTCTACGCCTTGCTGGCGCATTTCGGCAAAGAATTCATCATGTGACATCTTACCTTTTTTAATTTCTTCAACGACCAGCACGCCATCTTCTACGATATAAATCGGTTTACCTTCCAGTAGGTCTTCAAACCACTGATATTTCATCATGAGCCAGGTGGTCAGGCGGTACATGATAATAATCACCGACATCACCAGAACTGCCTGAATCAGGGGAATATCTTCAGTAAACATCGGGTCGCCGGCAATCGAACCCAAGCTCAAAATGATAGCGACTTCGAAGATAGAAAGTTGACGTACCCCACGTTTTCCGGTCAGACGCAAAAACAGGATAATCATCGTGTACATCAGGGCACAACGCAGCAAAATTTCTGCGGTAAACTCCCAGGTGGTGTCATTTATAAATATGGTCGCCCAGTCCATTTAAATTCTTTATCCTCATTTTTCTCTTTGGCTCGAGTCTAGCAATATCAGTATTTTATTTGCTGCTGTGTTTATGTAAGTTTATGAATAAAGGTAGATTCTATTTAAAAAAGAAGCTTGAACTTAAAAATCTAGCTATTTGATCTATTGAAAATAAGATAGAGATTTCATGTAAATAATGCATAAAAAATCAGCAGATTAAATTTGAAGAAGATCACATTCTCTACTGTCTATTTTTAAATCTATAAAAGTATTATCCATTTGAAATTTATCAATATATATTCTGAATAATGTGTTTTGAATAATTAGGAGTGTTTAGAAATTTGTAAGCAAATCACTTCATCTTTATAAAAATCTGTAGTTTGTGGCCTGAAAAATAGAGTGATTACACTACTTTAATAAACTGTTTTTAAATTAGAAATTGTGATTTTGACTTCCAACAAGGGATGTATTGTGAAAAGAATATTCACGCTTTTAACGGTTATGGGTTTAAGTACAGCGGTCTGGGCAGATGCGGATTGGGATTATACTCAGCCTGAGCAATGGTCGACTTTGAGCCAGAAATATTCGGCCTGTAATGGTCTGAACCAGTCACCGATCAATATTGAGCGAACAGTGAAAGCAGAACTGGAACCGCTCAAGTTCAGCTATAACACCATGATTCATGCGATCGAAAATAAAGGTCATACCGTTCAGGTGGATTTTGCGCAAGGTGGTGAATTGCAGCTGGATGGCGATACCTTTGTACTGAAGCAGTTTCATTTGCATAGTCCGAGTGAAAACCTGATTAAAGGCAAAAGCTATCCACTGGAAATCCATTTTGTCCATGCCAATGCCAAAGGTGAGCTGGCTGTCGTGGGGATGATGTTCGAGCAGGGTGCAGAAAGCCAGATGCTCAAACGCATGTGGAACCGTTTGCCAAAAAAGAAGGTTGAGAAAGTGGTTTTAAAGACCCCACAACCTGTGAATGAAATGTTGCCTAAAAACCTGGATTATTATCGCTTTAGCGGCTCGCTGACCACACCACCGTGTTCGGAAGGGGTACGCTGGCTGATTCTGAAAGATATTCAACAGGCTTCTGCCAAGCAGATTTCGGAATTTGCCAAACTGATGGGCCATCCAAATAACCGACCGGTGCAGTCCCTGAATGGTCGTGTAGTGCTGGAATAATCAATATGAGAGCGAAAAAGCAGACTTTGGTCTGCTTTTTTTAATTCTGATACAAATTTCGAAAGGGCACACTGAAAAGGACTTTGTGACGAAAGCTGAAAGATTTAATATGGATATTATTTCTTCTTTGACCTTCTCCTGCCATGCTCTTTGACTTAAAAACCATGATTCAGCCATTCACAGCGCTTTCGCCACAGCAGAAGAAGCTGGATCATCTGATTGATAAAATCGAGCAACAGAAACAGGAATTACACCAATGGCAACAGGCTGAAGAAGATCTGCAGCAATATACCCATAAAACCTTCATGCCAGTTTACCATGAATTGCATGGCGTACTGTTCAAGCAGCTGGAACAGCTCTGGAAGCACCTGCAGGAAACCACATTTTCCAAAGCAGAACTGGTGGTGCTGGATGAAAAGATTCAATACCTTGCAAATTATCTAAAAGACTCTCAGGCGATGTCGGTGCAACAAGCCCATAAGGTGAATGAAATCTTCACTTATTATCAGCAACGTGCCGAACATGCCCAGTTCAGAAAAAGCCAAAAGAAAATAAATGAACTGGAAACATTCTTTAAGAATGAGAATCCCTCAGATCTTGCAGATGCAGAAGTATTTGAAGAATGGGAGTCAGATCATTTTCAGCAGGCGCGTGAACAGGCCAAATTAAAACGCCAGCAGGAAAAACAGGAACATGCAGCAGCGACGGCAGAGCAGTCATTGAAAACCGTATATTTAAAAATTGCTGCCATCATTCACCCTGACCGTGAAGTGAACGATGTCAAAAAAATCAAGAAAACTGAATTATTGCAACGTGCCAATGAGGCTTATGCAGAGCAAGATCTGTTTACGTTACTGAGAATGCAATTGCAGATCGAGCAAGATCAGGATGTTTCAAAAAAAGGTTTAAATGCGGAACAACTCAAGTTTTATCAACTGGCTTTGGATGCACAGAGCCAGAAATTACAAGAGCAGATTAATACATTGATTCATAGATTGGTCTGGTCATCGAAAACCAGAATTGCAGTAAAAAAGGCGAAAGGGAAGGTTCAAATTGCTGACCTGTATAAGCAGATTGATGAAGATACTTCAGCCATCAAACAGCAGATTAAAGTAGAAAAAGAACGGTTGATGTATATCAAAAAGGTGAGTGGCTTAGAGATGTTTTTAAGGCATGGAATGCTTTAATCTCTTATTCGTATAATAACTCTAGATGTAATAATGAAAATTCCCTCTCCTGTTAGGAGATGAGCATCCTCAGAATATATTCTGAGTGCGCAAGGGTGAGGGCTATTTTAAGATTCACCTCTCCCTAATCCTCTCCCAGAGGGAGAGGGAGTCGTAACTGATTAGATGCCATCAATTAATTTAATAATGAACGTTCCCTCTCCTTTTAGGAGAGGGCTAGGGAGAGGTTATAAAATTTGATAATCTAAAGAAAATAATAAAAACATAAGCCTATGAATAAAAAATTCGATCCCCAACTATTACAATTTGCCAAATCCATGCGCCACACCACCACCGATGCTGAAAACTTGATGTGGCAACTGCTTCGTGCCAAACGTTTTATGAATCTGAAATTCCGTCGTCAGCACGTGATTGCACCATACATTTTGGATTTTTACTGTCATGAAATTGGTTTAGTCATTGAGCTGGATGGCAGTCAGCATGGAACAGATGATGCGATTGAATACGATGTTGAACGAACCAAGTTTTTAGAGGCTGTGGGTTTAACTGTTGTACGGTATTGGAATCATGATGTTTTAGGAAGGACGGATGTGATTTTAGAGCATTTATGGCAAGTATGTACTGAATTAAAGCAGACCTCTCCCTAACCCTCTCCTAAAAGGAGAGGGAATATTCATTACTAAATTCATGCAGGCATTAAATCCAATGACACTCCCTCTCCCTCGGGGAGAGGGCTGGGGTGAGGGTAATTGATCTTTTACTATATATAGTGTTTTTAATTATTAAATTATCTATATATAGTGTTTTTAATTTGACATTACATTAATGGATTTATATGATTAAAACTTAGAATAAAAAGGTATAAATATGTCGATATTGAGTTGGGATGATTTTGAGGATGATAGTAATAGTAGTTCCTCGTTGCCCAGTAGAAATAGTAAGTTAAAACTCGCATTAGATATATTAGCAGGTGTTTTATCACGTCTAGGTAATACTGAGCGTGAAAGAACTATATTTGCCCATTTCCAAAAGATGTATCACAATCTATTATCAAAAATAGGCATTCTCGTTGATTTAGATACTTTCCTTTATCACTATATCAATAGAGAAGTTTCTAAATTTTTTTCAAAATCCTTAAAGGGTAATGAATCGGTAAGTTTACAAACATTCTTTAAAATTATTCTATTAGTAGCTTTACCAATTATTTTTATAACCACTCGTAATTTTTCAATTCAAAAAAATCTCTCTATCTCTGCTTGAGTAACTCCTATGACCAAACTGTATTTATTTACACGTTTGGGGCATATCATTAAAAAACTCAGACGTGTAGTCCAAAATTCTATTTAGAAGGTAAAGAATTTATGGCTAGACGTAAAAAGTCAAAAGCTAAAAAAAGAACTAAGGTTGTTAAATCTCAGCCAATTATCATTATTAATGAGCAACCAGAAAGTTTGCGATATTGGCAGCAGGTGTTAGTAATATTAATAGTTCCGCTATTTAATTGGATAAAAGAAATTATCCAAACATATTGGAATTAAAAAAATCCCCTCACTAAGAGGGGATTTTTTTGAATCAAACTACAGCCTTAAAGCGCCGCAATCTGCTCCATATTCGCTTTAATCTTCGCTAACTGATCAGCAAACTCAGCAAGTTTTACTTTCTCGCCTTCAACCACAGCCGCAGGTGCTTTTGCCACAAAACCTTCATTCGAAAGTTTATTGGCAATTTGATCATGCTGTTTTTGAACCTTGTCTAAGTCTTTTTGCAGACGACCCAATTCCGCTTTCGGGTCAATCAAGCCCTTCATTGGAACGTAAACAGATACGTGACCCACTACAGAAGAAGAAGACAATGGTGGTTGCTCGCCATCAGCCAAGAAGGTGATGCTTTCTACTTTCGCCAATGCTTTAAACAATGCTTCAATACGAGTGATCTGTGCTTTTTCAGCTTCGGTGGTGTTTTGCAGAAGAACTGGTAATAAACGCGCATTACCTAGACCCATTTCACCACGGATGTTACGTACCGCACCAATCAAACCTTGAAGCCATTGCATATCTGCTTCAGCTTGGTCGTTAATTAACGCTTGGTCCGCAACAGGGTAAGCCGCCAACATAATCGTTTCGCCAACAATATTCAGTTTCGGCGCAAGCGTTTGCCAGATTTCTTCTGTTAGGTAAGGCATCAAAGGATGAGCCAAACGTAAAGACGCTTCCATGACCGCAAGCAATACACGACGAACTTCAGCTTTACGCTCTTCAGACACATTTTCATCGTTCAGAACTGGTTTGGTCAGTTCCACATACCAGTCACAGTATTCATTCCAGATGAACTCGTAAATCGCTTGTGCTGCCAAGTCTAAACGATACGTCGCAAATGCTGTTTGCACTGCTTGTTCCGCTTTTTGCAGACGGCTCACGATCCACTGTTCAGGCAATTCCCAAAGGTCTTGACGTACTTCTTGACCAATCACTTGCTCTTCGCAGTTCATCATCACGAAACGGGTTGCGTTCCAGATTTTGTTGGCAAAGTTACGGTAGCCTTCAACACGTTTCATATCGAACTTAATGTCACGACCTGTGTTCGCAAGCGCACAGAATGTGAAACGAACCGCATCTGTACCGTAAGACTGAATACCTTCAGGGAATTCTTTACGGGTTGATTTTTCAATCTTCGCCGCTTGTTTCGGATTCATCAAACCTGTGGTACGTTTTTGTACTAAAGTTTCTAAATCTACACCGTCAATCAAATCGAGTGGGTCAAGGACATTACCCTTAGATTTAGACATCTTCTGACCTTCGCCATCACGTACCAAACCGTGTACATATACCGTTTTAAACGGTACTTGTGGCGTACCATCTTCATTTTTCATGAAGTGCATGGTCAGCATGATCATACGAGCAACCCAGAAGAAGATGATGTCGAAACCTGTTACCAATACATCAGTCGGGTGGAAAGTATTTAAGAAATAGTTTTCTTTATCTTTCGCAGCGTCACCTGTCCAACCTAAAGTTGAGAATGTCCAAAGACCAGATGAGAACCATGTATCCAATACATCTTCATCTTGGTTCAACTCAACATCGGCAGGAATGTTGTTTTTCGCACGTACTTCAGCTTCATCACGACCTACATAAACATTACCTTCCGCATCGTACCAAGCAGGGATACGGTGACCCCACCACAATTGACGCGAGATACACCAGTCTTGGATGTTGTTCATCCAAGCCATATACATGTTGCTGTACTGCTCAGGAACGAACTTGATACGACCGTCTTTAACCGCTTCAATGGCAGGTTTCGCAAGTGGCGCAATTTTTACATACCATTGGTCAGTCAGTAATGGCTCAACGATCACGCCTGAACGGTCACCGCGAGGTGGTTTTAATGTATAAGGTTGAATCTGGTCTAACCAGCCTTCAGCTTCCGCTTGTTCAACGATCTTTTTACGCGCTTCAAAACGCTCTAAACCAACATATTCGCTAGGTGCAGGAATAGTTTTAGAAATTTGCTCGCCCGCTTTCGCGATGTATTCAAACTCAGCAAGAACTTCAGCATTTTTGTTGAAGATGTTGATGATTGGCAATTCGCAACGTTTACCTACTTCATAGTCATTGAAGTCGTGTGCAGGGGTGATTTTTACACAGCCTGTACCGAATTCTTTGTCTACATATTCGTCTTTTACGATTGGAACTGCACGACCTGTGATTGGTAAGATTATATTTTTACCTACTAGATCAGCATAACGTTCATCATCCAGTGCAACCGCAACCGCAGTATCACCCAATAATGTTTCAGGACGCGTCGTTGCAACTACGATGTGATCTTTACCATCGTGGGTGCGGAGTGACTTATCTTCAAAGAAATATTTGAAGTGCCACAATGAACCTGCTTCTTCTTTATCAGACTCAACTTCCAGGTCAGAAAGGGCAGTTTGCAGTTTTGGATCCCAGTTCACCAGACGTTTGCCGCGGTAGATCAGGCCTTCTTCGTGAAGTTTTACAAACACTTCTTTTACTGCGTTTGATAAACCATCATCCATCGTGAAGCGTTCACGTGACCAGTCAACCGAAGAACCTAAGCGACGGATTTGACGGGTAATGTTACCGCCAGACTGTTCTTTCCATTCCCAGACTTTTTCGATGAACTTTTCACGACCCAGGTCATGACGGCTAATCCCTTGTGCACCCAGCTGACGCTCAACCACCATTTGCGTTGCAATACCTGCGTGGTCAGTACCCGGTTGCCAAAGCGTATTTTTACCAGACATACGGTTGAAACGCGTCAAGGCATCCATGATGGCATTGTTGAAACCATGACCCATGTGCAGGCTACCAGTGACGTTTGGTGGCGGAATCATGATACAGAAAGATTCGCCTTTTTCAGACGGCTTAAAGTAACCACGCTCTTCCCAAGTTTGGTACCATTTTTTCTCGATCTCGGTCGGATCGTAGGTTGTCGCGATATTTTGCGCTGAGTCAGTCATAGTCTAAACAGATCAAAAGTGAATGAAAAATTGGATCTATTGTAGCAAAAAAAATAGTGCATGCGGCAGCTTAACCAAATGCAAACTTTAGCCAATTGGCATGTATAGCAACTCATCGTATGATAGATTGATAAAAAAACGCGACTCATCGCAGCATATCAAAAAGGATAATAAGATGAGCTATAACATTTCCCTGAAGCTTCAACCCGAAACCCATCAGCGCTTTAAAGACCTGCATTCCCGATTAAATGCCGGCGAGCGAGACAGTCTTGCCAGACCCTTAGGTGAAAATCTGGCCGATATGGTCTGTGAAATTATTGACCAGATTTTTGGTCAGGTGGTGCAGTTGGCCAATTCACCGGACAGCGAGTCCGAAAAAGTGATTCAGCAGATTATGCATAACACCCGTAAATATATGCCGTGGTCGGTTTCGTTGTTTGGCAATGAGCGTCTGATGCCTATGGTGAACTATTTGCATCGCATGACCTATGAGCATCAAGGTGATGCTTTTGTTCGATATCCGGTGGAAAAATTACTGGTGATGGAACTGCTCGGCTGTGTTGACCAGATGAAAAATGGTAATCATCAATATGTATCACCCGCTTTAAAAGCCTTTACTCAGGTGGTCGATCAAGGGGTGACACATCTGATCCGTGAACCGAAAAAAATGTTGAAATTTAATGTGGTGGTCGATAAAACCTTGAATGGGGTGATTCATTTAACCACCCAGTTAGGCTATAAACGTTTTGATAAACTCAGTCACATTTATGATGCTGATACCATGAGTTATTATTTTGAACATTTACTGGCATTTCTGGAAGATGAAATGCCGCACCATATTCATTAAAACAAGGGAAAGAGGATTTCATGGCGAAAGTTGAAGACTTAAATGGAAAAGTGGTCTGGATTACCGGCGCATCTTCAGGGATTGGCAAGGCGATTGCCCAGCAATGTGCTGCACTTGGGGCACAGGTGGTACTGACTGCACGTCGGCATGAAGAACTGGAAAATGTTCGCCAAAGTCTCACTAATCCAGATCAGCATATTTCAGTCATTGCCGATATCACGGATGAAAGCCAGGTTCGTCATGCCTATGAACAGGTTTTGCAACAAAAAGGCCGGATTGACTGGCTGATTAATAATGCAGGACTCAGTCAACGTGCCCTGATTCAGCACACCACCATGCAGACTGAACGCGCTATTATGGAAGTCGATTATTTCTCGCAGGTATTTCTCACCAAAATGGTATTGCCGACCTTTCTGGCACAAAAATCAGGTCGTATCGTGTTTATTTCCAGTGTGGCAGGTTTGCTTGGCACCCAGTATCGCGCCTCCTATTCAGCAGCCAAAGCAGCGATTCATATGTGGGCCAATAGTTTACGTGCTGAAGTTGCTGATCAGGGCGTTCAGGTCTCAGTGATATTCCCGGGCTTTGTTCAAACCAATGTGTCGTTTAATGCTTTAAATGGGGAAGGCAAGCCACAAGCCAAGCAGGATGAAGCGATTGAAAATGGTCTGTCGGCAGAAGATTTTGCCCGTCAAAGCGTACAAGCCTTGCAGTGCGGCGAAGAATATATCGTGATTGGCGGAAAGAAAGAAAAACTTGGTGTGCTAGTTTCACGTATTTCCCCCAAGGTGCTGTACAAAATGATTCGCAAGACTAAAGTGAAATAGATTATTTAGCATACATAAAAGGGCAGCATTGCCCTTTTTTTGATATTCCTTAAAAAGAAAAAATTAAAATAGATCTTTTTCATAAATCAAAACATGATCATTATATTCATATTTAAATGGATATTAAAAGTTCCGTCTCCCTTTGGGATAAGAAGCATAGCTTCGCAAGAGGATGAGGGGGATTTCTTAGAAAAAAACCTCTCCTAAAAGGAGAGGGAATTCCCTTTGTAGTGATTCAATTATGATTTATGGAAGAACTCTAATATATGTACCATTTATTTCTGGAGAATCGGATCCAGAGAGTACAGCTCTGATAACACGGATATGCAGAAAATTACCTTTTCACTCTGGTACTTAAGCCAAAAGCCGGTATGTTAATTAAAAATAACAGCCAACTGGAATAAGCTCATTCGATGAAAACACCGGTGCCAGACTACCTCAAGCATGTTTTAACTTCCTGCCGTGACAATGAAAAAGGTGCCCTGGCAGATTATATTCCTGAGCTGGCAGCAGTAGACCCGGATAAGTTCGCTTTGGCACTCTCTACCGTAGATGGCACGATCTATTCAACCGGTGATGACGAAGTTGAGTTCACCATGCAGTCTATGTCCAAGCCTTTTGCCTATGCCTTGGCTTTGCAGAAAGTCGGCTTGACCAAGGTCATGGAAAAAGTAGGCGTGGAGCCTTCGGGTGAGGCCTTTAACCAGATTTCACTGGAGAAGGATTCCAATATTCCAAAAAATCCGATGATCAATTCGGGTGCAATTACCACCCATTCTCTGATTCCCTATAAACGGACGGTGTCCCGTGCAGAGCAATTGCGCCGTTTTTTAAGTGGTCTGGCTGGGCGTGAACTGAGTTTTGATACCGAAGTATATACCTCTGAACTGAAAACAGCATTTCGTAACAGATCCCTGGGCTATATGCTGCGTACCGTGGGGGTGCTGGAAGAAGATCCAGAAGCGATTGTTAATGGTTATATCAAGCAGTGTTCAATCAAGGTGACGGTCAAAGACCTGGCGATGATCGCCGGGGTACTCGCCAACGGCGGAATTCAGCCACAAACCGGTAAAAAATTGCTGGACCGTTCTGTAGTGCGGCAAGTCCTGAGTGTGATGCTCACTTGTGGCATGTATGATGCTGCCGGTGACTGGCTGACTACAGTGGGTATTCCGGCCAAAAGTGGGGTTGCAGGCGGTATTATCGGAGTGTTACCTGGACAGGTGGGTATCGCCGTGTTTTCTCCGCGAATTGATGAGCATGGACATAGTGTACGTGGCGTCGATATTTTTGAACGTATGTCCCGGGAAATGGGTCTACATTTGATGGAAGGGACACCATCGGCACAAACTATTTTGCAAAGTCGTTATCTCACCGGTAAACGTGATCATGTGGTGGTGTATGAACTACGTGGCGTATTGCAGTTTACTGAATCGGAAATGCTGCTGCGTATTTTGGAAGATGAACCAGAAGGCAAAAAACGAATTGTGTTGGATCTGACCAATTTGACCTTAATTCATAATGTCGGTGCCCGAATGTTATTTGAAGGTGTGGCCCGTTTGAAGAAGGATGGTCATCCAGTCGTGGTGGTTGATTCGGAAGGAATTTTGAGTGAAGCCCAAATGAAGGGTAATAAAAGGGTCGTGGTCAAAGAAAAACTGACCAAGTATCTGGAAAAATTTCAATAGACGTTTTCCTGCCAGCTTGCTTCAGAACAGGGTATACACCAGTAAATAAAAAAGCCCCGATAATGCGAGGCTTTTTTCAAATCTTGAAATTCTTATTTAATATGTTCAGCAATATCGGTAAAGATTACGCCTAACCCATGTGCACCTGCATCAGGATAGCCCAAGCTACGGTCACCGACCGTACCGGCACGGCCCATACGCGCTACGATCTCTTTAGTAGATTCTGCACCTTTTACCGCAGCCTCTGCACCCAAGACAAAGTTTTCTTTAAACGTCTTGTCGGTATTGGTTGACCAAGAGTCTGCGCAAGGAACCAAAGCATCAATCAGGGTTTTGTCACCGACCACAGCACCACGACCAAATGAACGCTCACCTGTCACTTGAATACCTTTCACTGCTGCTTGCAGCATCTCGGCAAAATCTGCCACGCTTAGGGTTTGTTTGCCCTGAATGGCTTTGCTGGCTGAACGGAAAGCAGAACCCCAAATTGGACCTGACGCACCGCCACAGTGTTCCATAATAATCATGGAACTGTTCAGCAAGAATTCATCCATATACTGTGCTTGAATCAGGCTTTGCCATTCACGTTTCAGCTGTTTAAAACCTTTTGCGACGCTCATGCCAAAATCGCCGTCGCCTGCATGCGCATCTAGTTCGCAGAATGGCACTTCATTTTTGATGATGCAGGCTGCCATCACATCGACCACATAACGCATATTTTCTATCGTGAATTGCTCATTCTGAATTTCAGCATGTTCAGCTTGGGTTTCAACTTCGGTATTGGCGGTTTCTCTTGCTGCTGCATCTTGTGCTGCAAATTCAAATGGTAGGGCAGGCGAGCCATCCAGCTTAAAGGCAGGGGTATTGGCTTCCGCATCCAGATAGGTTTTCAGTTCATCATCCACAGCAAGTAATGAGACCGATGCACCATTCATGTCGATACTGGTCATGTAGTTGCCAACAAATGTACGGTAAATCTTGATGCCTTTACGTGCCAGATGTTCGCATACATCATTGTTAAACACATACAGTTCTTGCATTGGTGTTGAACCAAAGCCGTTGACTAGAACAGCAACTTCAGTCAGATCAGGACGGTCCAGAAACAGGTCATCGATAATACGTTGTGCCAGCTCTTTGGATGGCAGGATTTTTTCACGACGGATACCCGGTTCGCCGTGGATGCCGACGCCGTATTCCATTTCATCATTCGCCAAGGTGAAGGTGGGTGTGCCTTTGGCAGGAACGGTACAAGAGGTAAAGGCAAAACCAAGGCTAATCACGTTATCCGCTGCTTTTTGAGCCACGGCTTTGACTTCCGCAAGCTCTAAACCTTTTGATGCTGCTGCACCTGCAATTTTATGTACAAATACAGTACCCGCCACGCCACGACGACCAACCGTATAGAGGCTATCTTTAACGGCAATATCATCCGCCACTTTGACATAATCGACTTTAATGCCATCTTCTGCTGCCAAAGCTGCACCATTCTGGAAATTCATTATATCGCCAGAATAGTTTTTGATGATCATCAGTACACCTTTGTCTGTCGCGACATGTTGCAGGGCTTTGTAGACCTGAATTTGAGAAGGTGATGCAAATACATCACCACACACGGCCGCGTCTAACATGCCTGTACCGACAAAGCCTGCATGTGCAGGTTCGTGACCACTGCCACCGCCACTGATCAGTGCCACGTTGTTGTGTTTCTCTTTACGTGAAATGATTTTATGGGATTCGGTAAATTGTAGTTCAGGATGGGCAAGGACAAAGCCTTTGCACATTTCGACAACCAAGTTTTCAGGGTTGTTGATGAGTTTTTTCATGGAGGAAGGCCTTCACGTATTCTGGGAGATGTGTAAAGTCTTATTATTATGGAAGTGTTTGAAATTTGCAGACTGAAAAGTGTAAAAACAGATAATTTTGGGGTGAGCGGTTAGAAAAGGGGCGCATAATTGATAAATTAAATCCCTCCTTGCGAAGCAGTGCTTCTCACCCTTTGATAAAGGGGGACTTGTCATGTGATTAAATAAATTTCGTGACAGTTCCTTCCTTTTTAGAGGGAGGTTAGGAGGGATTAATAATTATAAATCATCAATTTTTAAATATTCCTCATCTATCTGTTTTGTGGAGTAATGGACTGTATGTGTTAATAAATCATTTTTAGCGGTTTTATATTGTGCAAAGAAGATTGGATCAGCTAAAGTGCTTTTAGAGTGGCTTAAATCGATGTAACTTACTTCATAACAATCAGGTTCTCTACGAATAATCTCGGCTAATTTCTGCAAGTAAGGAGCAAAATGTTGATATTCTAATTTAAGTGTAGATGGATCAACTGCTAAATGTGCAATGTTAGATATTGAATATTTGTATCTTACATTTGTAAGAAATTTATCTTCAATTGGTTTCGCCTCAAACTTAAAAGAATTAGGCTTCAAGTACATCTGGAAATATTTGATTTTACGTCCTTGCAATGTTTCCATTACTTGTTCAATTTCTTCATTTGGAGTTTTTAATCCAAAATAAATTGCTTTGACTGCTCTATAATCATAAGAATTGATGCCTTGATTTTCTGTGATGATTCTTAATTCTTGTTCATATTCCCATCTCTGTGATTTATATCCCAGCATTTTTTTAACTAGATGGTCAGGATCGGCTTGGTTAAAAGCTTGAGAAAAATCTAAATTTTGAATTTTATTTGAATATTGAATATTGAATATTGAATATTGAATATCAAAGAATCGATGTTTAGGATTTTGTTTTGCCAAGAGTTGATCTAAATCATATTCGATACAAAAGCCTTTATGACTATTGGAATAGTGAGCCCATAACAGTTCATCGTCATAACGTTTGCTCAAAGAAAAAATACCTAATTTGGTATCTTTCATATTAATGATGTTTTGAAAACTTTGTTCAATTAAGGCTAAATTATCTGAATGTTGATAAAAGATCTTTTTTAGATTTCCTATTTGTTGTTGATAATTATCAATTGAAATCAATCCTTCACAAGGATCGTTGAGTTGACTTGTGCTAGAAGCCCAAAAGGTATCATTTTTTAAAGACTTTAAATCTCTTTCAAAAGAACCACCACGATATTTATAAACTAGCATATTATTTATATTTTGAATGATTTACCTAAATATATCTTATGGTTATATAAATTAAAATCCCTCCCAACCTCCCTTTGAAAAAGGGAGGAGCTGTCACGTACTAAATTTGACACGTGAAAGTCCCTCTTTTTTAAAGAGGGATTTAGGGAGATTAAGAGATTTAAACAAAAAATCCCCTCAATCGAGAGGGTTTTTAATTAACGATTACAGATTAAGAAATCGAATCATCCAAATTCGGCGCTAACCAACGTTTCGCTTCATCTAATGTCCAACCTTTACGCTTCGCATAATCTTCTAACTGATCGCCAGAGATTTTACCTACGTTAAAGTATTCAGTTTCTGGGTTTGCATAGTAGAAACCGCTGACAGATGAAGGTGGCCACATTGCAAAACTTGTCGTTAAGTACGTACCAATCTTATCGGTGGTACCTAACCAGTCAAACAATGGCGCTTTTTCAGAATGTTCAGGACAAGCAGGGTAGCCCGGTGCAGGACGAATGCCGACATATTTCTCTTTGATCAAATCATCATTTGATAAAACTTCGTCTGCTTGATAGCCCCAGAACTCTTTACGGATACGTTGATGCAAATGCTCAGCAAATGCTTCGGCAAAACGGTCACCCAAGGCCTGAACCATAATCGCGTTATAATCATCACCTTTGGCTTTGTATTCTTGCGAAAGTTCTTCCGCACCAAAGATCGAAACTGTAAAGCCGCCCAAGTAATCCTGAGCTACATCTTTTGGTGCAATAAAGTCAGCTAAAGAGTAATTGGCTTTACCTGTGACTTTGTCAGACTGCTGACGTAAGTGTTCGAAACTGTGAGTTACATTGCCTGTTTCATTCACAACAGCAACTGTATCTGCTGCTACACGGTTTGCAGGATAAATACTAAACGTCGCACGCGCATCGAAACGTTTATTCTCGATGATGTCTTTCAGCATGGCTTGAGCTTGTTCATACAAGTCACGCGCCGCTTCACCCACCACTTCATCTTCAAGGATTTTCGGGAATTTACCCGCCAGGCTCCATGAAATAAAGAACGGTGTCCAGTCAAAATATTCCACCAAAGCTTCAAGCGGATAATTTGTGAAAGTTTCAGATCCAATGAAGTTTGGTTTAACCGGTGCATTCTTGTCGAAATCGATCTTGAAGCCGTTTTCGACTGACTCTTGATAAGACAATTTCGCCGCTTTCGGTTGCTTGTTGGCAAGACGAGTACGAATTTTTTCATAATCCGCTGCATAGTCAGCCAAAAGTTTTGGTTTCATTTCAGGAGAAAGCAATTGTGTTGCTACACCCACGGCACGTGAAGCATCTGCGGTGTAAAGCACGCCATCATTATGATATTGCGGTGAGATTTTCACTGCGGTATGCGCTTTAGAAGTCGTCGCACCACCAATCATTAACGGAATGTTAAAGCCTTTGCGCTGCATTTCTTTGGCAACAAAGACCATTTCATCCAGAGACGGCGTGATCAGACCAGACAAACCGATGATATCGACTTTTTCATCAATCGCAGTTTGTAGAATTTTCTCACATGGCACCATCACGCCCAGATCTACGATGTCATAACCATTACAGCCTAATACTACGCCAACGATGTTTTTACCGATGTCGTGTACGTCGCCTTTCACCGTAGCCAGCAGGATTTTACCTTTTGCTTCAGCTTGGGTTTTCTCGGCCTCAATGAACGGGTTCAACCACGCCACAGCCTGTTTCATCACACGCGCAGATTTCACCACTTGCGGCAAGAACATTTTACCGGCACCGAACAGGTCGCCGACCACGTTCATACCCGCCATCAATGGACCTTCGATCACATCGAGTGGGCGTGTAGAGTTTAAACGTGCTTCTTCGGTATCTTGGTCGATATAAGTCGTGATGCCTTTTACCAACGCATATTCAAGACGTTTTTCAACAGACTCATTACGCCATTCCAGATTTTCTTCGGCTTTTTGCGTACCACTTTGACCACGGTATTTTTCAGCAACAGCAAGCAGTTTTTCGGTTGCTTCCTGACCACTTTCACCCTGGTTCTGGTTTAATACAACATCTTCAACCGCTTCTTTCAATTCTTTATCGATGTCATCGTAAATCGCCATCTGACCGGCATTTACAATACCCATAGTCATGCCTTGCTGAATAGCATGGTACAGGAACACCGAGTGAATCGCTTCACGCACCGGTTCGTTACCACGGAACGAGAACGATACGTTGGATACACCACCAGAAATCATCGCATTTGGCAGGTTCTGTTTAATCCAGCCAGTCGCTTCAATAAAGTCCACACCATAGTTGTTGTGTTCTTCAATACCGGTCGCAATCGCAAAGACGTTCGGGTCAAAGATGATATCTTCAGACGGGAAGCCTACTTCATTCACAAGAACATCATATGAACGCTTACAGATTTCTTTTTTACGCGCAGCTGTATCGGCCTGACCATCTTCATCAAATGCCATCACGATGACCGCGGCACCATATTGACGGCAGAGGCGGGCACGTTCGACAAACTCGTCATGACCTTCTTTCAGGGAAATCGAGTTCACCACGGCTTTACCTTGCACACATTTCAGGCCCGCTTCGATAATCTCCCATTTAGAAGAATCCAGCATGATTGGCACACGTGAAATATCCGGCTCAGAAGCAATCAGATTCAGGAAATGCACCATCGCACCTTGCGAATCGAGCATGCCTTCATCCATGTTGATGTCGATGATCTGCGCACCGGCTTCAACCTGTTGACGGGCAACATCAAGTGCTTCGGCGAAGTTTTCTTCACGAATCAGACGCAGGAATTTTTTCGAACCGGTGACGTTGGTACGTTCACCGACGTTCACAAACAGTGAATCTTTGGTGATGTTAAATGGTTCTAAACCGCTTAAACGGCAAGCCGGTTCGATTTCAGGAATTTGACGAGGGGTAATGCCTGCAACAGCATTTGCAATCGCGCGGATATGATCCGGCGTAGTACCACAGCAACCACCGGTAATATTAATTAAACCGCTTTCTGCAAATTCTTTAATAAATGCGGCAGTTTCTTCCGGCGTTTCATCATATCCACCGAAGGCATTTGGCAAGCCAGCGTTTGGATGCGCTGAAACAAAGGTATCAGCAACGTCAGACACGGTTTTCACGTGTGGACGCATCGCATCTGCACCCAGCGCACAGTTAAAGCCGATAGATAATGGCTCTGCATGGCGCATTGAGTTCCAGAAGGCTTCAGCAGTTTGACCAGTCAATGTACGACCTGATGCATCCGTGATCGTACCTGAAATCATGATTGGCAGTTCATAGCCCAATTCTTTAAAGACTTCTTTTACTGCAAAGATTGCGGCCTTGGCATTCAAGGTATCGAACACGGTTTCGATCAGGATGATGTCTGCACCACCTTCGATCAAGGCTTTGGTTGATTCGATATAGTCAACTTTTAAAGCATCAAAAGTGATGTTACGGAACGCCGGGTCATTTACGTTTGGAGAAATAGAAGTGGTACGCGATGTCGGACCAATCACACCTGCCACAAAGCGTGGTTTTTCAGGCGTTGAATATTTGGCACAGGCTTCTTTGGCCAGACGCGCTGCTTCACGGTTAATTTCAGGAACCAGATCTTCCATGTGGTAATCCGACATTGAAACACGGGTACCGTTAAAGGTATTGGTTTCAATAATATCGGCGCCAGCTTCCAAGTAAGCTTCATGAATGCCTTGAATGATTTGTGGTTGAGTCAGCACCAGCAAATCATTATTGCCTTTGAGATCATAGGCCCAGTCAGCAAAACGCTCACCACGATAATCGGCTTCTTCCAGTTTATGGCGCTGGATCATGGTACCCATCGCACCATCGATAATTAAAATTCTTTTGGCAAGAAGTTCTTTTAAAGTGGTAAGTGTAGACATTCAAACTTTCTCAGCAGAAATCAAAAAAAACGACGTTAATCTTAGCAGATTAGTTGGCTGATTTCTGCTGAGATTGCTCAGAATGATGGATAAGCATGATATGAAAATTTGATAAGTCATCTAGAAAAACAACAAGTTTTAACATCCGGATCAGAAAATAATGCAATCTCGAATCTGATTCGATGCCTTACAGACAAGAAACAGGATCAGAAAATTAAGCTGATGCTTTCATTCATGAAATTGTCATATTGATGGCTTATGCTGTGCAAATGAAACTTTTGCTCTGCTTGATGACAGGTAGGGCATGAATCGTTTTGGTAGCAAAATATGTGCGGTTGCTAAGCTTATATAAGCTGGAATCCTCTCTTAAGTAATTGATTTATAAAATAAAAATCTGGTGTTTTAGTCGGAATTAAACAGGACGAATAGCAGCAAGAAAATCCAAATAATTGCTTCATATGACAGCAGTTTGTCATATAATTGTCACAATTTAACTGAACAATATGGGGATTCTTGAATCCTCTATTCCTGCTTGCATGAATCCTAATCAAACTCCCGTAGATTCAGCACACGGGTCGGCTTCCCAAAAGTCGACCAATGTTCATGTGCCAACACCGAAATTCTTTATGCCGGTGTTCCTGACTCTTATTATCACTACGCTGATTTATATCGGCTTCCAGTTGTCTGCAGATTTAGCGCATGTACCGGCCTTGGGCTTGTATTCAGTTATTTTGTTAGCGACGGCACTTTTTATTGCGTTGAGCTTTGAGTTCGTCAATGGCTTTCACGATACCGCCAATGCTGTGGCCACAGTCATTTATACCAATGCACTTTCAGCTCCTGTCGCAGTGATGTGGGCCGGCTTCTGTAATTTCCTTGGGGTTATGGTCGCCAGTGGTGCGGTCGCTTACGGCATTATTGCGTTATTGCCGGTCGAGCTGATCATGAATGTCGGCTCCGGAGCAGGCTTTGCCATGGTCTTTGCCATGCTGATCGCAGCAATTCTCTGGAATCTGGGAACCTGGTTTCTCGGTATTCCGGCATCCAGTTCACATACCCTGATCGGTTCGATTCTGGGTGTTGGCATCATGAACTATATTCTGAATGCCGGTACTGGCGCTTCAGGTATAGACATGGAGCAAGTCATGAAAGTCGGTAAGGCGCTATTATTCTCGCCTTTAATCGGTTTTGCATTTGCTGCAATTGTGTTCCTGCTGGTGAAAAAAATCTTCAAGCGTCAACTGGAATTGTTCCAGCCACCTGAAGGTAACAAGCCACCGCCACCATTGATTCGTGCCATGCTGATCTTTACCTGTACTGGGGTGAGTTTTGCCCATGGTTCAAATGACGGTCAAAAAGGTATGGGCCTGATCATGCTGATTCTGATCGGCTGTGTACCGTTGGCGTACTCGCTGAACAAGAATCTGGATGCACAACATATTCAATCTTTTGGTCAGTTATCTGCACAAACAGCGGATGTGATCTATCCAAATCATCAGGATATTCCGGATGAACAAGCTCGTGATGTGATCACCAAGTACATTCAGACCAAGGAAATTACCCCTGAAGTCGTGCCTGCATTGGCAAGCTTGACGGATCATCTGGGTGAGAAAGTCGGTAGCTATACCAGCATTAAGGATGTTCCTGAAGCTCAAGTATCTGAATTCCGTAATGACATGTATCTGAGCACTACAGCATTTAAACGTCTGGATAAAGCAGAAGCTTTACCGGCAATGAGTGCTGCACAGGAAAAAACAGTAGATGAATACCGCGACAATCTGGATTCATTCCTGCAATACATTCCGACCTGGGTGAAAGTGGCGACAGCCTTGGCGCTTGGTCTGGGTACGATGGTCGGCTGGAAGCGTATTGTCGTGACTGTCGGGGAGCGTATTGGTAAACAGCATATGACTTATGGTCAGGGTATGTCTGCCGAACTTGTTGCGATGTCAACCATTGCGGCAGCAGATGGCTTTGGTATGCCGGTATCAACCACCCATGTATTGAACTCTGCAGTAGCAGGTACCATGGTGGCGAACAAGTCAGGTTTGAATTTCCAGATGGTGAAAACAATTCTGTCTGCCTGGGTCTTTACTTTACCAGCAACGATCTGTCTGTCAGGCGGTTTGTATTGGGTACTGTTAAAAGTGTTCTAAGTTATTTAGACATAAAAAAAGCTGCTCTAGAGCAGCTTTTTTTATGGGTGGAAGAAAAATTAAGGATGTAAAAGAGGAATCTAAATTACGATTAAGGCGACAGGGATGTCGCCGTTAGGCTGTGATATAGGGACATATCATCAGCTTAACAAAAGATTTTTGTTACTTTTGATCTTTCAAAAGTAAAGAAAAAAAGAAGCTATAAAATAGATCAACTTAAATCTGCCCAAAGCACATTCATAAGAATTTGAATGATTGAAAGCCTAAATTAACCTCTCCCTAACCCTCTCCTAGAAGGAGAGGGAACGCCCATTTTCAATTAAAGTTCTCTCTGCTTTAGGGATGAGCAGCACTGCTACGCAACGAGGGGAGAACTTTAAAAATAACGATTACCTTTCTTATGGAAAAATTGGATGAAGATAATAAAAAAATTACTTCTTCAACTTACTCAATAATCCTTTTGGCAACTTCTCTGTCGCAAAACCATATAGTGCAGCAAAAGGTAGTGCGGTACGTGCCAGATAGGCCACTCGCCACAAACCACCATGATTCGCGCCATGCATCATTAATTCAAGCGGATGGTTCAGCTTCACTTCAGGATTGGCCACCGATTCTGGATTGCGCAGATCATGAATCCATAGTGCCGCCATAATCGCATTGGTGGTTTCAGGCGCGAAAGCTTCAACATCAAACAGGCTGGCACCGTTGAATGCGGCTTTTAATAGTGGATTCTTGGTCACAGAATAGGTCGTAGTCGAAGGCGCAATATTGATACTGACACGCTGACCTTGAGCACGCGCCAAGGTAGCACGCCATTGCTGGATACGTTTTGCCAGTGCATAGTTCGGGCCTTGTTCTACTACCAGACAGTCACAGATACCATATGCCTGATCACCAGACTGAATCAGTTCATGCGCATTTTTCTGGAAAAAGTGTTTGCGGCTTAAAGCTGAAACCCCTTTAGAAAGGATCGTCTGTACCTTAGAGCGTTCAGTATATTTTACTTTAGAGGCTTCGATCACTTCACTCGGAACCGCATAAACATCGGTCGGCGTACACATGTACATCAGGCTGGTATTGGCTTTTTGCTGGCTGACATGCTGCATGATGGCATCCATCGCCATGGAGACGCGGACATGCTTTTCACCATCCAGATAGGCAATTGCAGCCAGATCCAGATCCTGTTCGAATTGTAATAACCATTTGGCAATTTCAGGAATCTGGGTCAGCAAATTCGCCCCCAGTTTTTCTTTTAAAATATCAAGTGAAGTATTAGCAGACAGGTCTTCGGTACAAGGTGCATATAGCGTGGCATTGCCTTGGTTGATGGTATCAACAATCTTGCCCCATACCCGGGTATTCGGCAGATCAATCGCTACAATGTTGGCTTTCCATTTCGCCAGCCAGGTCAAAGGACCGGCTTCAGATGCTGCACCAAACAGCACCGTGGTTCGATCGGAAAGATCAAACCATTCAGGATGCACCACACATTCACGTAGGGTATTGGCATGACTGGTTTCCACGATGCCTTGGCTTTCCCAGCGTTCAATCTGCTCCAGTAAGGCATCACCTTGCAGCTTTTGACCCTGGTAAGGCACATACCATTCTGGTGGCGATTTGCTATGACCTGTCAGCTTGAATGTATGCAACTGACCTGCGGGTAGAGTTAAAGCATCTTGCAATACATACTTTTGACCATCACGGTAAAATTCAAAAGTCTGATGTGCCTTTGCCAATCCATCTTCGGCAATTTTCAAGCTAGCTTCAGGAGAACTCAGTCCCTGTTCGACCAGTTGCTTAAAATGTACTGTGTAGTGTTTGCGCCAGTTTTTTTCTGATTGTGCCTGTTGAGAACTGCGTGAATCGACATTGGCTAGCGCTGCCGCGATGATTGCGCGCCCTGCTTTAGAGCTACTTGGTTTTTGTTGCTGAGACTGAAGAGGAAATTGAAGACCGTCTGGTGTAGTGGACATGCAAAATATCTCGAGAATGACAGTAATTAATATACAGATGTATATATTATCGCTGCAAAATTCAGTCCAAGATTGGCATTAAGTGACATCATCACTTTCTAATATATTACGAGATGTTTCAAACTAATAAGGGAGCAGCAGCTCTCTTATTCGTTTTCAGCAGAAATATGAGGCTTAACTCATATGTAGCTTTATTCCTTCAGTATTTAAAAAACTGATTAAAACGGAACCTGCATCAGTTTATTCAGGAAATGCGGAATCAGGCGTGGCTCCAGAATAATCGTCATGACTACCCCGTAAGCCGCTCCCCATAAATGCGCGCTGTGATTAATATTGCTATTGCCTTTTTTGCCTGACCAGATGCTATAGGCTACGTACAGCACAGCAAAAATAATGGCAGGAACCGGAATGAAGAACACAAAGATCAACTTCCAAGGTTCAAACAGAATATAGGCAAACAGCACAGCCGACACTGCACCGGAAGCACCTAAACTGGCCCAGCGCGCATCATTTTTATGCTTTAGGTAACTTGGCAGAATGGCTGCGATCAGACCACCAAGGTAAAACAGGATAAAACCCAGGTCATACAGATATTGACGATAAAAGCTTTCAATCACGCTGCCAAAAAAGAACAGGGTAATCATGTTGAACAACAGATGTGCACCATCCGCATGGATAAAGCCATGCGTAATAAAGCGGTCGTATTGTCCACGTTGCAGTGCCGGCGGCCAGAAAATCAGGCGATTCATCACCGTCTCTTTGGAGAAAGCAATAAATGACACAATACAGGTGATCAGAATAATGGTCACGGTATGATTAAAAGGTAAATCAAGCATATAAATGATTCTAATGGTGCCTATTTGCCAATTATCATGCCATTAAAATTAAGCTAAAGTTGTACTTTTATAATAAATCCGACAATTTTAGTTGATTTTTAAAAATTACCCCGCATCTTCAGTTAAAATGGCCGCTTGAGCTTGAGGAAATTATTGTTATGTCGACTGAGAACAGCAGCACTCCAGTTGTTGGTGAAATTCCCAACTTATTGATTACACCAACAGCACAAGAGTATTTAAAGGATCTACTGGATAAACAGAACACCCCGGGTATTGGTGTGCGTGTTTTTGTAGAGCATCCGGGTACTCCTCGCGCTGAATGTTGCATGGCCTATAGTGCACCTGATGAAGTTGTACCGACAGATTATAAGCAGGAATATCCTGATTTCCCTGCTTTTATCGACTCGCCATCTATTCCTTATTTACTCGATGCCGTGATTGACTACAACAAAGACCGTTTTGGTGGTCAGTTGACCTTCCGTGCGCCGAACTCTAAAGTGCCACGCGTGGGGCCAGATGCATCGGTAGAAGAGCGTATTACCTATGTCTTGCAGTCTGAAATTAACCCGGGCCTGGCAGGTCATGGTGGTAACTGTGCACTGGTTGAAGTCAAAGAAGACCCTGAAAAAGGTTTAACTGCTGTACTTAAATTTGGTGGTGGTTGCCAGGGCTGTTCAGCGATTGATATCACCTTGAAACAAGGTGTTGAAACCACATTAAAACAACATGTACCAGAGTTAATGCATGTCGTTGATGAAACGGATCATAGTCAGTCTGAAGGTGCGTATATGAAATAAGCTGTTCTATATAACAGTTTATTTATCGCATTTTAAAAAACCTCGAAATTTCGAGGTTTTTTTATATCTGGCTTAAAAACAAGTGATTGTTAATGATAATAATTATCAATATTAATTGCATTCAATTGAAAAGATGTTACACTTCGCAACCGAATAAACATGATCTCTTCATAAATATTGGGGCGCACAAGGTATGAATAAGCCATTCTTAAAAACAACTTTAGCTTTTGCCGTATTCACAGCAATGACTGTTTCAGTACAAGCACAAGATCAAGTTACTGAAGAAAAAGAAGGCGTATTGCAATCTGAGACGACCAAGTTACAAACGATTGTGGTGACTGCGAGTGGGCAGGCAGTGGATGTTAAATCTGCGCCAGCTTCAATTAGTGTCATTACTGCCGAAGAAATTCAAAAACAACCTGTTTCAAGCTTGGCAGATATTTTAAAACGTGTACCTGGGGTAACAGGGGGGCTTAGTTCAAATGGTGCTGGCTCAAAAATTCAATTACGTGGCATGCCTGAAAATTACACACTTATCTTAATTGATGGAAAACGTGTAGGTTCATCCAGAGATACCAACTATCGTGCAAACTTGGGTCATCAAGATCTAAACTGGGTTAGACCAGAAATGATTGAACGCATTGAGGTCGTACGTGGGCCAATGTCTTCTTTATATGGTTCTGATGCGATGGGTGGAGTGATCAATATCATTACCAAAAAAATCCCTTCAGAATGGGGAGGGTCTTTTACCTTAAACCATACCGTGCCGACTACATCTTCTGATTTGGGCCGAACGATCCAATCAGGACTAGTCGGATATGGCCCTTTAACCGATACACTCGGTATGCGTGCTACAGTCGGGATCACTGAACAGGAAGCGGATCAAGGCTATCAAATTTCTGATCGTAATATTCCTGGAATGGCGGGAAGTAAGGCAACAGGCCAATCGGGTAGCCGTGATCAAAATGCGAATTTAAAGTTTGATTATACGCCGAATGATATTCATAGCCTGTCTTTAGAACTGGGCTATGGGTTGCAGCAAGACAACCCGTCTACCACATCACAGGTGGTAGATGGCCAAGAACAGGCCGTATTATCTTGGGGCCCGTCAGAGTTAGAACATCGTTCAATTTCTTTGTCACATGATGCCAAGTGGGCTTTTGGTGATTCAAAAATTACTGCTTACTATAATGATTATGATCAAAGTCAGGTGACAGAGACAGGGCCGACCACACAAAAATCCAAGGAAAGCATTGTAGAGGGTAATCTCAATATTCCGTTTCAGTTAGGTGTTGAGCATATCGCTACAGTGGGAGGCCAATGGAAATCAGAAGAGTTGATCAATACACGTAATATTGGGCTTTCTATTCCAAGTTATGATGGACATGAATATGGTTCAGAGCTAGAAGGAGATACTTGGGCGCTGTTTATTGAAGATAAAATTATTTTTAATGATCAAGTGCATTTAACACTGGGGAACCGTTTTGATCATCACGATAAATTTGGTACACATAATAGTCCTCGTGCTTATCTGGTGCTGCAACCAAATGAAGCATTGACCGTCAAAGGCGGTGTTGCTCAGGGCTTTAGAGCACCTTCATTAAAAGAGAATACTGCAGGTGCCGCGACTCGTTCAGGGGGGAATGGATGTACATCACTTAAGCCTTTGGGTTATGTGTCGGGCGGATGTTATATGGCTGGTAATGCAAACTTGCAGCCTGAAGAAAGTACTAACTATGAAATTGGATTTAATTTTGCTCAAAATGACTTTGATCTCGGTTTAACCTATTTTCACACAGATTTTAAAAATAAAATTGAATATCGTGCTTTAGGCGAAATTAATGGTGTGTGGTGGACACAATATCAAAATGCTGAAAAAGCGCGTGTACGAGGCTTGGAAGCAAGTGTGGTCTTACCACTTTTAGATAGTTTGAGCTGGAAAACCAATGCAACCTATTATTTTGATTCAAAAAATTTAGTGACAGGCAAAAATCTCTCAACGATTCCAGAGTTGTCAGTTTATAGTGCACTCAACTGGACACCCACTGATCCACTTTCCTTGGAACTTGCAGCACAATATACCGGTGAGCAATATACAGCAAGTGCTGAAGATACAGTGGTGATGCAAAAGCCACATACCGTATTTAATCTGTCTGCAAATTATGAAGTGAATGATCAAGTCACTGTTCGAGCCGGATTAAATAATTTATTTGATAAAAAACTGTCAAATGCTTCAAATGATTATTATCTGGATCGTCAGGAAGTATTTGCCGGATTAACCTATAATTTCTAATCTAAGCAGATAAAAAAGCCGCTATAAAGCGGCTTTTTTATTTAAATTTTAAGGATTTTTAAAGTATCTGCATGGTAATAAAATTGTTCCAGATATTTGCGTGCACGTTCACGTAAATGACCCTGTGAAACCATCTGCTGGATTACCGGACTGAGCAGTTGCTGCAATTCATTCTGAATTAGCGCTTCATCAATATTCAAATCACGTAATAATTGATCAAAAGTATGTTCCTGATTGCGGACATACCAGGTATGAATTCCGTCATGCACTTGCTGCTGCAGATAGTCTGTCTGGCGTATGTGATCCCAGATGTCATGACCTAAGCCGACCGTCTGATTCAGGTCCTGCAGCTCAATATAATTCTTCAAGACCGATACTGGCATGTCTTTGATTTTATGCCAGAGATTAGCCTGAAAATGATAGAGTTTCTCATCGTCAAAATGCTGATTCAGAACATGCTCACTCATCTGGCTGAGCTTCAAAATGTTTTTTTGCAGATAACGCGCAATGGTGCTATCGAGGTTAGTGTCGGTGACATTTTCCAAAACGGATTTGCCCATTTTCATAAAACGGGAAACCCCGGGCACGCTTTTGGCAATCATGGAGTTATCCAGATAATCCTGAATGGAATGCTGGATCAATTGCGTAATCATGGCGGAAAAAGCCGGATTATTTACCACCGTTTTAATCAGGCGCTGACGATGACCACTTTTACTTGCCACATACTGGGCGATTTTATCGACGGTCAGCACCGGAATCACATCGGCAGTCGTGGTGGAATCATTGGCCGGATGCACCAGGGCAAAACGAATATGCTCAGCAATCTGTTCGATCAGAAAACTGCTGGCAGCAGTACCGAGAATCTGTTTTTGCAAAAGCTGATTGATCAGTTCGCAGCTCCACAGCTCTTTTAGCGTCTGTTTGCGCAACCACAAATAAAACGCATGAAACTCGCTTTGAATCGTTTCAGATTGAGAAAATGCCTGATCGAGAAAATCAAGTTGAGCATCGATCAACTGCTCAATCATCGGGTGTTTCTGCATAGCATCTCTGAAACTTAATTTAAAGGAATGAGTTTATCAGCAAGCGGGTTTTTTAGGGTCTGCGTCTTGGCCAGAAAAGGCAAATAATGTTGTGCGACCTGTTTTTCTGCTTCCAGAATCGGCATATGCCCGACATTGTTTAAAATTACCGGTTTTTCGGCACGTTTCAGCAGGGCATGCAGTTCTTTAACTACTTCGACATTAATGATCCGATCCTGTCTGCCCCATAAAATCAAGGTGGGTGCTTCTACCGTACGGGTCAGGCGGGCAAAGGTTTCCGGTGTATAAATCCGGTTTAGCATCACCACCTGATCAATCGATTTGCTGGTTTGTTCAGCGCGTGAAATCAGCAGTTTTTCCTGCGCATGCCGCAACTGATAAGGAATCACCGGTGGGTTCTGCATCAGCTGTTTGGAAACATCTTGAAGATCACCAGGTTTGCTGACGATCAGGTCTTTCAAGGCCTGTGGGTCTTTGGTATAGGGCGTATTGCCCATTTTATACAGGCCCGCACTATTGATCAGAAACAGGCTTTGCGTATCAAAAGGGTATTGCGAGGCATAAACCGTGGCAATCGAGCCGCCTAAGGAATGTCCGGCAATATGTAAATTCTCGTCCACATTTAAGGTTTCAATAAATAGACGTAGCTGGGAAGTCACATTGGGTACAGAAACATCAAAATTGTCCGGAACTTTGGTGTCGCCGTTGCTCGGCAAATCTGGAATAATGACATGATAATAGGGCGTCAGAAACTGGGCAACCCGGTTCCAGTTGTCGCGCGTGCCGGCCAGACCATGAATCAGTAGAATGGATGGTTTGTTCTTGGCGCCGCCTTCGCTATAGCTCCAGGTGACCTCGCCAATTTTGAGGGTCTTGGATTTGAGACCGGCAAGGCTGCGTTCCTGCAACAGATGCTGCTGCAAGACTTTGGCAGATGTTTCATTTTTCTGGCTAAACAGTATTTGAGCATGTGTCAGGCCCGGTAATGCCATGCTTAAGGCAACCACGGCTGAACAAATCATTTTCGAGCGCAATTTTATTATTTTCTTCATTGGCCATTCCCCAAAACAAACCCAGTGAGCAAATTGCTCAATTAAAATACTTCCATGTTATAAATTTGCAATTTTCATTCAAATAAAAACATTATTCTTCATTCTATTTTAAATCAATCTTTGCGCTTGTCACCCATTAGTTTTTTGCTAGATTACATTAAATGACTGGAAAATGTGATGTATTGCGCATAAATTCCCTGCAGAAATGAAATTAGATAAATGCTAAAAATTTAATCAGCTAAGATTTTTTGCAAGTGACATTCAAAAAAACTGGCAGTAAGATATTGCAACTAAAACCATCGGTGATAGAAAAGAATGCTCACAGCTCAAGAAGCTTTAGAACGTCTTAGACAGGGTAACCAACGTTTTGTCAGTGGCGATACCACGCATCCAAAACAACTTAGCCACCAACAGCGCGCAGAAATGGCAGAGGATCAGAATCCGTTTGCGATTGTCTTGGGATGTTCAGATTCGCGCGTTCCAGCCGAAATGGTTTTTGATCAGGGTCTCGGCGATCTTTTTGTGATTCGTGTTGCAGGTAATATTGTTGCACCCTCACAGGTCGGCAGTGTTGAATTTGCCGCGGCACGTTATGATTGCGCGATTGTGGTGGTGTTAGGTCACAGTCACTGTGGTGCGATTAAAGCGACTATTGATACCTTGATGTGTCCAGATTGCCCGCCATCGGCAAACCTGATGTCGATTGTGAACCGCGTACGTCCTTCAGTTGAAACTTTAATGCAAACTGAACTGAAAAATGACTTGGCAAAATTGTCCAAGCATGCAGTACGTTCCAACGTATTTGCTTCGGTGAATCAGTTGCGTCACGGTTCAGCCGTTCTGGAAAACCTGATTGGACAAGGAAAACTAAAAGTCGTGGGTGCTGAATATTCACTGGAAACTGGTGAAGTGACATTCTTCGATTTTTAATCACGATTCATCTAATTACATTCTAAAATAAGTTAAAGGCGCTTTATAAAGCGCCTTTAATGTATGGATAAGCATTATTTAACAGAATCGTCTGTGCTTTGGCATTTGGATGAATTAGATCCTTTTGCATCAGGGTTTTATTACCGGCGACACCTTGCATAAAGAAAGGCAATAATTTCACCTTATATTGCTGACTGACCACTTTATAATTATTTTCAAACGCCTTGCTATAGGCCTGCCCGTAATTAGGCGGCATCTTTATGCCAAATACAATGACCTTGGCCTTGGCTTTCTGGCTCTGCTGAATCAGGCTGGCTAAATTTTTTTGAATCATTTGCGGTGGTTGTCCACGCAAGCCATCATTGCCACCTAACTCAATCACCACAAGGTCTGGACGATGCGTCTGTAACAGTTTAGGTAGTCTGGCCAGTGCTCCGCTGGTGGTTTCGCCACTGACACTTGCATTGACCACTTTATGCTGTTTCGGATACTGTTGCTCTAAACGCTTTTGTAATAAATGTACCCAACCCTGCTGGGGCTGGATACCATAACCTGCACTTAAACTATCACCTAAAATCATAATTGTCTTTGCTGAGACCCCGAGTGGTATCAGGCACAGACTGAGCAAAAAAAAGTAAGGCAATAGCCGAGTTTTCTGATTAAGATCTTTCATATAGGACACGTATGATTCAAAGCAGCAACGATTCGACCATCATGCCACAGGCTATTATTTCTGCCCAGAAATTGACACAAAAGATACAACTTTCACAAAAACAGCTCACCATTTTTGAGGATCTTGATCTGGATATTCAGGCCGGAGAACAAGTGGCAATTACCGGTCGTTCCGGTTCCGGAAAATCCACATTACTGGGTATTCTGGCGACACTGGATCAGGCGAGTTCAGGTCAGCTTATGGTCTGTGGCGAATCGGTCTCTAGCTTGGATGAAGAACAACGTGCACTGGTACGTTTAAGAAATATCGGGTTTGTCTTTCAGTCTTTTCAGCTCTTACCGCACCTGACTGCACTTGAAAATGTAATGCTGCCACTGCGCCTGCAGCCCGGCTTTAAATATGCAGAAGCCGAGCAAAAAGCCTTGGCTCTGTTGCATAAAGTGGGTCTGGATCGACAGGCGCAGCAAACGCCAAAAGTCCTATCTGGCGGTGAACAACAGCGTGTAGCCATCGCTCGTGCACTGGTCAGTGAACCAAAAATCATTTTTGCCGATGAACCTACAGGCAATCTCGATGGTGAAACGGCCAAAGAAATTGAACAACTACTCTTTCAACTGAACCGGGAACTGGGGACGACTTTGGTGCTGGTCACGCATGACCGCAAACTGGCGCAGCAGTGTCAGCGACATTTTGAACTGCTGAATGGCGAGCTGATTGAACATCCGAGTGGAGGATGAAATGAATCCATTATTTCGTCCCTTACTGACGCAAAGCTTTAAAACCACCGGAATTTATCTGCTGATTATTGCCTTAACGCTGGCGATCAGTGCGACTACTGCACTCAAGTTTAGTAACGAGCAGATCCAAAATGCAGTCGCCTTGCAGGCAGCAGAAATGCTGGCCGGTGATCTAGTGCTTTCAGATAATGAGCCTTTGCCGGAGCAGTGGCGCGATCAGGCCAAGCAGCTGGATTTAAAGCAGTCAGAAGTCACTTTCTTTAGCAGTATGGCCTATACCGATGCGCAGTTTGTCATGGTCAATGTCAAAGCCATTGATCAGGCTTTTCCTTTGCGTGGCGAACTGCGGGTGCAACCGGCAAAAAAGTCGATTCAATCTGGTGAAATCTGGCTCAGTCCACGAGCCATGGATTTGCTCAAAGTCAAATTGGGGGATCAGCTCAATATTGCCGATGCGGCGTTTAAAGTCACCGCCAAGATTGAACAGGACTCCAATCAGGAACTTGGATTTTCCGGATTTTCGCCGACCGTAATTATTTCCCAGGCGGATGTGTCACGAACTAATGCCATTCAGGTAGGGAGCCGGATTGAATATCGCTTACTCATGGCTGGCCGTCCGGATGATACCCAACAATATGAAGCCCTGTTCAAGCAGCAGGTCAAGTCAGCAAACGGCTCGGCTGAAACGCCAGCGGAAGTACAAGGGCAGGAGTTTGAGGGGCAAAGCAGTCTCAGGTTACGCAATGCCAGTGAAGGCAATACCCGCTTGATGAAGCCAATCGCCAATCTGGACACTTTCCTGCAACTGGCCAATATTCTGACCATTCTATTATGCGGGATTGCTATAGCCTTAACCGCGCAGCGCTATGTGCAGCAGAATCAGGATCATATTGCCTTGATGCGTTGTATCGGTGCTACCAAGAAACAGATTCTGTCAGCTTATCTGGCTTTACTCGGGATGGTGCTGTTGATTGCGATGCTAATTGGTACCGTGGTCGGGATCAGTCTGGGTTATGGACTGTTGCAATTGATGTTGCAGCTGATTCCGAATTTGCAGATTGAGTTTTCCGCTATCGCAATGTTGCTAGGACCATTGCCGGTCGCGATGCTGACCAGTGCCGTGGTGCTGCTCGGTTTTGTCATGCCAAGCTTGTTGCAACTGCTGAATACGCCGCCAATTCGGGTGATTCGCCAGCAGGAAAAATCAGTACAATCCATGCTGTGGATGCTGCTGACCGGAACGCTCAGCCTGATTATCTTTAGTGTGATTTTGACTGAAAACTTGCTGCTGACCGCCTGGGTGATTGGCGCGATTATTGTATTATGTGCAGTGCTGTATCTGACGGTATGGGGGGTGTTGAAACTGCTACGTAATATGAAGCTGAATCTGTCAGCCTATGTGCGCACACCATCTCAGACCGCCTTGCAGATTACGGCTTTAGCCTTGGGCTTGAGCCTGATTACAGTATTGGCAGTCTTGCGTACTGATCTGCTGGATCGCTGGCAGCAACAGTTACCGGAAGGTACGCCGAACCAGTTTGTTTATGGTTTACCGCCTTTTGATATGCCAGACCTGAAAGCTCAACTTGAGCAGAATGGCTGGAAAAGCACGCCACTGTATCCAAATGTCCGTGGGCGTCTGGTCGCCAAAAATGATCAGCCTTTTGCCGAGGAACTGGTGAAAAGCAGCAATACCTTAAGACGTGAACTGAATCTGACCCAGTCAAATAGCTATCCACAAGATAATGTGATTGTCAGTGGTGACGCGGTATTAAAACAAGTCGGCACCGTATCGGTCGAAGCCAATACTGCGGAAGAGCTAGGGATCAAGATCGGAGATAAACTCAGTTTCAGTCTGCCAGAAGGGATACTGGAAGCTAAAGTCGTTAATCTAAGAACCGTCGAATGGGAAAGTTTTAGCCCGAATTTCTTCTTTATCTTTGCACCGAATAGCATGGATGCCAATGCCGGCAGTTATCTGGGCAGTTTTTATGTCCCGGAAACAGATAAAGGCAAACTGGTCCCTGTGATCCAGCAATTTTCCAACACGGTGTTTATTGATGTCAGCCTGATTCTGGAAGAGATCAAACGCATTGTGAATGTGCTAGTGCAAATCGTGACCATTCTGGCAGTACTGGTCAGCATTTCCGGTTTTCTGGTACTGATGGCCTGTCTGAACCTGTTGATGGATGAGCGCAAACGTGAAGTGGCTTTGCTTCGATCATTCGGTAGTTCCAAGCAGAAACTGAAAACCATGATGAGTCTGGAAATTGGTTTTATTGGGCTGTTTGCCGGAATAGTTTCCTGCCTGTTTGCCGAAGTGATCAGTGCGATTGCCAGTTATAAAATGGATTTAATGATTCAGCCGCATTGGGAAATCTGGATTATCTTGCCGATCTTTATGACCACTTTATGTGCGCTGATTGGCCGTTATCGCCTGAGTTATCTGTCAGAGATTCCACCCTTACAAAGCTTGCGTGAGATGAATCAATAAGATTCATCTCCGTGATTTTTAAACTGGCTGAGAGTTAAAGTTTTAGTTGCTGTTTCATCATTTCCAGAATCTCTTGCCACAGTGGGCGAATGGGTTCAATCAAGGCCAAGTTATGTTGATAAAGCAGCACACAAAGGCCGAAACCAATCAGCAAGGCAATCAGATTGAACAGGTGACTACGCTGCATTTTTTGACCGATGTACCATAACAAGGTGAGAAAAGCCCCCATCAGCATGCCGCCAATATGTGCGGCATTGTTGATTCCGCTGATCATAAAGCCCAGCGCGAGGTTTAGACCCATCACCATCACCAGGGTTTTTTTATCCAGGATAAAACGTTGCTGTGGCAGCATCGGCAATAAGGCCAGCACCGTCAGTGAAGCCCCGAGTCCCATCACGGCACCGGATGCGCCGGCACTGACTGCAGGCAATAAATCGGGATTGGCCACACCGCCTTGGATCAGGCTATAGCTGTCCTGAATGTTCATATAGCCACTGAGCAGGCTGCCCATTAATCCGGCACACACATACAGGCCAATAAAATACATCCGGCCAAACAGCTGTTCGGCAACACTACCAAAAATATACAAGGCCCACATATTCAACATCAGGTGAATCAGGCCAAAATGAAAAAACATGCTGCTAAACAAGCGCATGGGTTCCGCTAAATAGGTTAAAGGTGCATAATCGGCACCCCAGAGAATAGCGTCTCGGGTACTCGGCTGGCTAACATCCATGCCATGCATGGCTTGCCAGCCAAATAATCCAACATTGATCCCGATTAAAATGGCGGTGATCCACCAGAGATGCATTTCAAGTTTGCGATGTTCGACAGGGGGAGAGTATTCAGACATGCTATTTTTTTGCTGTGATTGTATATTTCGAATAAGCTTAACACGAAAAATTAAATTTTCAGGAGTAACGCACTGACATGAAAGCCTTTCTGATCCGCACGATGCTCGTCATCGTCAGTGTGATTCTGCTGGTTCAATTGTGGATCTTTGCCAGTCTGGCCTGGTGGCGAACCAATCCGGTGAACACCACCATGATGATGCGGATTGATTACTGGACAGAACCTTCCAAAGCGATTCAGCACCAGTGGCGTCCCTATGACGAAATCAGCCTGAATCTGAAACGTGCTGTCGTCACTGCGGAAGATGGAAAATTTATTCATCACCATGGTTTTGACTGGGACGGAATTCAAACTGCGCTGAATAAAAACAGAAATCAGGGCCGTGTAGTGGCCGGTGGTTCGACAATCTCCCAGCAATTGGCGAAAAACCTGTTCCTCGTCAACAAGCGTTCATTTGTGCGTAAAGGTCAGGAAGCGGTCGCGACCTGGATGATGGAACGCATGTGGTCGAAAGAACGGATTCTGGAAGTCTATTTAAACTCGATCGAGTTCGGGGATAATATCTACGGCGTTGAAGCAGCGGCCAAACATTATTTTGGTAAAACCGCGCAAAGCCTGACCCGCGATCAAGCCATCTTTCTGGCTGCCATTTTGACTAATCCGAAATATTTCCAGGATCATCGCAATTCCTCTGCATTAAATGCACGTAAACGGATGATTCAGCGCTATATGCGTTATGCAGAATTACCTTAATTGATGATTTGAAGAGAAAGCCCAATTATTTGGGCTTTTTTTTATGAAATTGTCATCAATTTGAAGCATACTTGGAGCGATAAGCACAATTTTAAATCCGCATAGGTTTGATATGAATACGGCAGCCAGCACAACTTCAGCACAGCCCGAATATACATATAATGATCGTTATATTAATCGCGAACTGTCTATCCTAGACTTCCATTTACGTGTCCTGGAACAGGCTGTCGATCCTTTACATCCATTGCTCGAACGCATGAATTTCCTGTTGATTTTCTCACGTAATCTGGACGAGTTTTTTGAAATCCGGGTCGCCGGGATGATGGAACAACTGGATCTGGATAATGAAAGCCGGAGTCCGGATGGCTTGACTCCAAAGCAGGTTTTAGAACAGATTTCTAAAACCGCACATGCTGCCATTGAACGTCAATACCGTATTTTAAATGAAGAAATTTTGCCAAAACTGCGTGAGGAAGATATTTGCTTCTTGCGCCGTGGTGAATTGACCCCAGCGCAATCTGCCTGGATTAAAAAATATTTTCAGGAGCAGGTTGCGCCGGTTCTCACGCCGATCAGCCTAGACCCAGCGCATCCATTCCCGCGGCTGGTGAATAAATCACTGAACTTTATTGTGACACTGGAAGGCAAAGACGCCTTTGGCCGTCAGATTGATCTGGCTGTGGTGCCTGCACCGCGTTCACTGCCACGCGTAGTGCGTTTACCGGATGAACTGACCGATGGAAAAGAACATCATGTAATGCTGTCGGCGATTATTCATGAGCATGTTTCTGACCTGTTCCCGGGGATGACAGCGACTGGCTGTTATCAGTTCCGTGTCACCCGAAATGCCGATTTGGCCTTGAATGAAGATGTGGAAGATCTGGCCAAGGCACTCAAAGGTGAACTCAGTTCACGCCGGTTTGGTCGTGCGGTACGTCTGGAAGTAACGGAAAACTGCCCACAGCATATTTATGAATATCTGCTGAATGAATTTGATCTGGACGACGAGCAGCTTTATAAAGTTGCTGGCCCGGTCAATCTGGCACGTTTACTATCTAATTTTAAACGTCCGCATTTACGTTATGACTCGCATACTCCCATCATTCCTAAAGTACTGAAAAAATCTGAAAATATTTTTAGTGCGATGCAGAAACAGGATATTTTGCTACATCATCCCTTTGAATCTTTTGCGCCGGTCATTTCATTATTACGTGAAGCGGCACGCGATCCACAAGTACTGGCGATCAAGCAGACCTTGTACCGTAGTGGACCAGATTCTGAAATTGTCCAAGTGTTGGCAGAGGCTGCCCGCAATGGCAAGGAAGTGACCGCAGTCATTGAATTACGTGCGCGTTTTGATGAAGAATCCAATATTGCGGTGGCCAATGTCCTGCAAGAAGCGGGTGCGGTCGTGGTCTACGGCATTGTTGGTTACAAGACTCACGCCAAGATGATTCTGGTGGTGCGCCGGGAAAATAACAAACTGGTGCGCTATGTGCATCTGGGTACCGGTAATTATCATGCCGGCAATGCACGAATCTATACCGATTATGGTCTATTAACGACAGATAAAGATCTGTGTGAAGATGTGCATCGTATTTTCCAGGAATTGACCGGTATGGGGAAAATGGCCAAGCTGAAAAAGCTGCTACATGCGCCATTTACCTTGCATGCCCAGTTACTTAACTATATCGATAATGAAATTGCCTATGCTCAAGCAGGGAAACCGGCGCAGATTATTGTCAAAGTCAATGCACTGACCGAAATGCAATTGATTAACAAACTCTATGAGGCTTCTCAGGCCGGGGTACAAATTGACCTGATTATCCGCTCAATTTGCAGTTTGCGTCCGGGGTTGCCGGGTCTGTCAGAAAATATCCGGGTGCGTTCAATTGTCGGGCGTTTCCTGGAACATACCCGCGTGTATTATTTCAGCAATAATGGCAATTCACGTATTTACTGTTCAAGTGCAGACTGGATGGATCGTAACCTGTTTAATCGGGTCGAGGCCTGTTTCCCGGTCGAAGATGAAGCCTTGAAAAAACGCATCTATCAACAAGGTCTGTTGAATTACTTGAAAGACAATCAGCAATCCTGGTTATTGCAAGGTGATGGTACTTGGCTGCGGGCACAGCCCAAAGAAGGTGAAAAACCGCATAATGCACAACGTATTCTGTTAGAGCTGTTTAAATAAGTTTAAGTATTTAAAGAGGCTGAATATTCAGCCTCTTTTTTATTTCGAACATACAATTGAACTGTTCAAGCTGAGTCTGAACAGTTTTCGATAGATGTATTTGACCCGGCTATATATCTGATAGTTCTTCATCTGGAGCTGATCTTGTCGTTCGGTTTGCGATTTATGCTGACTCATTACTTGTAATAACTGTAATTCAGCGAAGTTGAGACAGGCTTTAACGCTGGGCTGGTGCAGGAGATAGTCTGCCAATTCAGTATGAATGTAGGCTCCACCGCGCAAGACAGTTTTTAGACTATCAGCGAACTGGGGTAATGAATCATGATGCTGCATATAGCTATCTGCGCCGGACAGCAAGGCTGAATAGATCAGTGCTGTGGAATGAGTATTGAGTATGGCAATAACGGGCGTATCTAGGCTTTGCTGTTTCAGCGGACGGATCACACTGATCTCTGAAGTTGTTGCTGCATGATAAAGAATCAGGTTGGGCAGATGTTCAGTAATCATGGATTGTGCGGACAGCATATTGTCCGCATACAGCAGCATATCTGGCTGATAGCCGAGTTGCTGTAGCACGGTCTGGATTTTTGACAGGTCGAGTCCAGTCGGTGAACGAATTACTAAAACCGGTGCAGGCAAAAGGCTAGCCAATAAAACGCGATCCTGTAGATGCGATAGAGAGCTATACTGTGAATCAGGCAGATGCAAATGCCTATCCCAAAGAATAGTGATTTAGCTGAAATGTAGAGATTCTAAGTTTCTAGGCGGACTGGATGCATTCAATTCAAGATATAAAAAAGGAGCAACATGTGCTCCTTTTTATTATCTATAGATCAGGCAGCATCGTGCTGAGTGATTTTCTGGAAAATCTGTAATAGCACATCAAACTCGCTTTGCAGCGGTGTGCTTTTACGGGTTACCAATGCCAGGGTACGACTTGGGGCTGAATCGATCGCTTTTACCTGAATCTCAGGATTGCCTTTAATCATATTGGTATGGATCGCAATTTCAGGCAGCAGGGTAAAGCCCAGATTTGCAGACACCATTTCGATTAAAGTCGGCAGTGAGCTGGCTTTTAAACGGTGATCATTTTTACGCTCACCAATCGGGCAGGCACTCAAGGCATGATCACGCAGGCAATGACCTTCTTCAAGTAACATCAGGCGAGACAGATCCAGATCTTCTAAAGAGTTTGCTTGTGCAGCATGCTGATCAGATTTTTGGTAAACCAGATACAGATTCTCTTTGGCAATTTCAGCAACTTTCAGACCACGGGTGTCGAAAGGCAATGCCAAAGCCACCATATCCAGGTTGCCATGTTCCAGCTTTTCTACAATCTTTTCACTTTGCGCTTCATGCAGATGCAACTGGATTTTTGGTAATTGCTTATGCACTTCATCCAGCAGCTGGGACAATAGGAAAGGTGCAATTGTTGGAATGACGCCGAGATGTAGATCACCGGTTAAAGGTTCACTCATCTCACGACTTAAACGCATTAGGTCCTGAGCATCGGCCAGTAGAACACGTGCGCGTGCAACCACTTGTTCACCAAGAGGCGTTAAACGAACATTCTGGCGGTCGCGTTCAACAAGTACGCCACCGAGTAAACGCTCCAGCTCCATGATGCCGCCAGACAAGGTTGACTGGGTGACAAAGGAGCGGCGAGCAGCTTCTGTAAAGTGTAGCGTCTCTGACAGTGTTACGAGGTATGACAGCTGTCTTAGGGATGGTAATGCAGCCATAGTGTCCTAATGTTTATGATTTAAAATGATCAGCAAATAATTCGCTAAGATATGGAATAAAATGCGGTGGGATATCATGCCCCATTCCATCAATTAATTCAAATTTAGCCCCTGAAATTGCTTTCGCAACGGCCTTGCCATGGCTAGGAGGCAGCAATCGATCTCGAGAACCATGGACCACCAGGGTTTCTTGTTTGATTTGCTTGTCCAGTTGCAGCAATGAGCCTGTACATAATATTGCTAAAAACTGTTGAAGTACACCAGCAGGATAGTAACTTCGCTTATATAATTTACGGGCGGTCTGCACCGCTTCCAGATGATTGACATAACCTGGTGAGCCGATGATCTTAAACAGTTTCAAACTATGATCAACAATGCCATCTTCATCTGTTGAAGCCGGTTTGTCAATCAAACTAAAGAGTTGCTTAGGGAAGGGCGGTGGCAACATCGGCTGGTTATTACTGGTAAACAGTAAGCCCAGTTTTTTGACTTTGTCCGGATAACGCGCGGCCAGAATCTGGGCAATCATACCGCCCATCGAAGCACCCAGCACATAGACTTGTTCCAGCTGCATTTTTTCAATCAACAGACTGACATCTTCGGCCATATCATACAGATCATAAGGTGCACCCTGATTACCCAGACCCAGCACAAACCGGCTCATCATTTTCAGAGTATTCAGGCGTGGACCTTTGTGATGAACTTTTGAAGACAGGCCAATATCACGGTTATCAAAACGGATGATGTGATAGCCATTGTCAATCAGTGACTTACAGAAAAAGTCAGGCCAGTACAGCATTTGCCCACCCAGCCCCATAATCAGCAAAATGGTGGGATGTTCCGGATTTCCGCCAACCTCGACATGTAGTTGGATCCCATTGCCTAGATCGACCTTGGTTTCATGCATAAACGAGGTATAAGGGGAAAGATTAAACTGTGCTGCGCTGTACATGGTCGCTGTCCTAATTAAAGGATATTTCGTTTAAAAAATATCCTTGCTATTAAACATCTAAACCGCAGCCGGAATCAAGTCAGGAACCTGCTTGGTCAAGGTCAGACGCTGTTTGGCTGCAGTGGCGCCCAAAAGCACGAAACCACGTAAGGTGCCGTTAGCATCGAACGCTTTGGCCAGCATGCCATCGTCAAATTCTTCAGTTTCCCAGGTGACATTCACATCAACCGGTGCAGGCAATACCGTTAAAGGTGCAGCAGGCGTTTTAACTGCCACTGGCATAGCCGGATAATGTACAGCAGTATGTTCGCCATTTAAGGTTTTTGCCAAAGCGCGGGCTTGTTGCATGATCGGCATGACATAAGGCAATAAGGTGCCATTGACCTCGGCACAGTCGCCCACCGCATAGATATCAGCCTGGTTGGTTTCCAGTTGTGCAGTGGTTAACACTCCGCGACTGGTATGTACGTCTGCCTGTTTCGCCAAAGAAATATTTGGCTGTAAGCCCACCGCAGACAACACCACATCAGCGACCAAAGACTGACCGTTGGCCAGCGTGACCAGATAATCACCATTGTCCGCACAAGAGACTTTTTCGACTGTTGTGCCCAAGACAAAGTGAATGCCGGTTTCTTCAAGATTCTTCTGGAATGCAGTAGCAACATGTTCTGGCAATAAGCGGCCAAGTGGCTGAGGGGCTAAATCAATGACTGTAACCTGATGATCGGTATTTTGTAGGTCGTTGGCAAATTCACAGCCAATCAGGCCTGCACCTAAAATTACTACACGTTTGTCTTCACGTGCTGCCAGATTGTTACGGAAAGCTTTATAGTCACTCAAATTGTTGACGACATGAATGTCATCGCTGGCATCACCGGCAATCGCCAGACGTACTGGATTGGCACCGATGGCTAATACCAGTTTGCTATAATGTTGCGTACTTTCCTGACCATCTTTTTCCAGAACCAGCTGATGATCTTCCGGATGAATGGCTTTGACCCAGGTATGCTGTTCAATGCGCATATTCAGCTGTGCTGACATTTTAGCCGCATCGCCTAGTGGAATTTGTTCAGGCGCTTTATTGCCAGCCAAAGCATTGGAGAGCGTCGGTTTGGCGTAATTGACCGCATCATCTGCACAGATCATCAGCAATTCATGTTCTGGATTGAGTTTACGAAATTCACGTGCTACGGCATAACCCGCCATACCTGAACCAATAATGACGATAGGATGCATAGTCGTTTCCATATGGTAGAGCTCCATGCTGTATAAATGATTGAAAGGCATAAAAAAAGACCATATGGATATGGCCTTTAACTGGACGTGATTAGACTTCGATCATTTCGAAATCAATTTTAGACACGCCGCAATCTGGACAGGTCCAGTCATCTGGGATATCTTCCCATTTGGTGCCTGCCACGATCCCGTCTTGAGGCCAACCTTCTGCCTCGTCATAAATCCATCCACATACGATGCATTGAAACTTTCTCATGTAACTCTCCAAAACTGAGCAACTGTAGGCGTCAGCTTAAAATCCATAAAAGGCAAGACTCTAAAAGAATATGACTTTTTAACAGTGAACATATTTGGCTAAATTTTTACGCAGTTCTATTCATAAAGTAAAGTGAATAAAAGCTTAATCAGCGAAATTAGCAGCAGAATAGACGACACATTCCTCATTTATCTAAAAATCACGCCAATCAGCTTTTCTGGCGTAGGCGGTTAAAGGATAAAAAGCTGACGATGGCAAAAATGAGTGTTTATCTTGTGGGATAGACCAAAGTCGTGCAGTAAAAACTTGAGTTTTTAGGTAATTTAAAATCAGTAAAGTCCGGATTAAATATTTTTAAAATAAATCAATATAATAAAATCAATATCTTGTAATTAAACGTCGGGTTTTTATTAGGCAGCTTGGCTTGTCCGCTCTACTCAAATAGGTTTAAAATTCCCATATTCCTTTTCTTTTTTTAAGATCTCCCATGAGCAATTTGTATACTTCTTTGTGGTCTCACATTCGTACGGTCCAAGATTTTCCAAAACCAGGAATTTGCTTCTTTGATTTGACCCCACTTTTCATGAGCAATATTGGTCCATTGACTGACGCTTTGATTGCCAGCATTCCTGCTGACAAACTGGCAGAAGTAGAAAGCTTTATTGCGGTTGAAGCGCGTGGTTTTGTGTTGGCAAGCTTGTTGGCACAACGTACAGGCAAAGGCTTATTGTTGGTGCGTAAAGCAGGTAAATTGCCACCTCCAGTGGTCGGTGTGGGTTATAGCCTGGAATATGGTCTGGATCGTTTAGAAATGTCTGCGGAAGTTCAGTCCCAGAAAGTAATTATTGTGGATGATGTTCTGGCAAGTGGCGGAACCTTAAAAGCAGTGAATGAACTGGCTCAAAAATGTCAACATGAAGTACTTGGTGCAAGTATCTTCCTTGATCTTCCTGACCTGCATGCTGAATTAGGCCTGGATATCTGGTCAGTATTGGATGACAAATCTCAGCCTGAAGCGGCAGTTGCTTAAGTCATAATTTTTTGTAAAAAAAGCCCCGAAATTGTGGGGCTTTTTTATTGCCTGATAAAATGATCTTCGATTTCCTGAATCAGCGTATTAATTTGCTCAGGATGTTCCAGACGATGATGGCCGCCATCAACTGCCTGAATTTGCATATAGTCTTCAAGTTGTGTCTGAACCGCATGCATATCCAGAATTTCATCACCCAGTTCAAGATAGGCAAATTGAGGAATGTCATGCTGTAAATCGTGATGCCCAATCGGCGGATAATCATCGCGGAAGTTAGGCTGCAAAATGGGATTAGCCACTACACAGGGAATTTGATACGCCTGTGACATTTTCAGTGCCCAATAACCGCCAAGACTGTGGCCGACCAGAATATCTGGTTTGATGGTTTCAATCATCTCATGATAAAACTCGGCGACCGAACTATAGCTCAGATTTCGGTAATCGACATCGATACAGTACTTGTGTACCACATCAATGGCATGGAACTTGGTGGATTCTCTGGAGGAATCTAAGCCATGTATAAACAAAATCTTAGACATAGTACATTACTCATTTTTATGGGATATGCCATATTGGTTATTTGTTGATTGGCACATCATCTTGAAGCTGAGTGTCATTGTAGAACGTCTGGGTATACAAGGCAGTTAGCTATTGGTCTAAGCCGAAGTTTTGCAGTGCAATGAATTTATATAAGACTTGTCTGGTTTAGACTTTAATCCCAACTGAGAGCAGCTGGGTGCTGCAATAAGTTTGAAGAAAGGGAATTTAAAAGAGTGACAGACGGGCTGAACCGAATGGTGTAAATAGCAAGATAGTGGATTTTTCCAAAGAAAAGCCGGTTCCTGAGAGTGTTTGCGCTACGATTTGAGAAGGATTTCTGCTATTCTATGCAACTTCTATTTTTTAACTAATCTTATTCGAGGCAGAGATGACGCAAAATAACGCTCAATCGACTTCTGAACAAATCATTTCCGAAAACGATTTAATTGCACAGCGTCATGCCAAGTTAAAGCAAATCGAAGCTCAGGCACAAGAAACAGGTAAGAGCCCATGGCCGAATACCTTTAAGCGTGAGCATTATGCCCAGGATTTACAAGACCAGTTCGCTGATAAATCTAAAGAAGAAATTGAAGCAGGCGAAAAGGTCTACGTCAAAGTTGCCGGTCGTGTGATGTTGAACCGTGGTTCATTTATCGTGATCCAGGACATGACAGGTCGTATCCAGCTGTATGTGGCGCGTAAAGAACTCGCTGAAGATGTGCTGGCTACCATTAAAGGTCTGGACCTTGGCGATATCATCGCAGTCGAAGGTTATATCGGCCGTTCGGGTAAAGGCGATTTGTATGTACACATCGAACATTTTGAATTACTGACCAAATCATTACGTCCGCTTCCAGACAAGTTCCATGGTTTGAACGATACTGAAGTAAAGTATCGTAAACGTTATCTAGATCTGATTGTTAACGAAGAAACACGTAAAACTTTTGAGATTCGTGCCAAAGTCGTAGCGGGTATCCGTGCCTTCCTGACTGAAAAGCGTTATATGGAAGTTGAAACGCCAATGATGCATGTGATTCCAGGCGGTGCATCGGCACGTCCTTTCGAAACACATCATAATGCACTGGACATGTCGCTGTTCTTGCGTATTGCGCCAGAGCTTTACTTAAAGCGTTTGGTGGTCGGCGGTTTTGAACGTGTGTTTGAAATTAACCGTAACTTCCGTAACGAAGGTGTTTCTACCCGTCACAACCCTGAATTCACCATGATCGAATTCTATCAGGCTTATGCAGATTACAAAGACTTGATGGAATTGACCGAGCAAATGCTGGAGCGTCTGGCGATTGATATCTTGGGTACGACTGACGTGCCTTATGGCGATGAAGTATATAGCTTCAAAGGGCCATTCAAGAAAATTTCAATGTTCGATGCGATTCTGGAAAATAACCCGCAATTTACTCCTGAAAATGTCAATGACCGTGAGTTCCTGGCAAAATTCCTTCAGGAAGAATTGAAAGAGCAAGTGAAACCAGGTTTTGGTCTGGGCAAACTGCAAACCATGGTATTTGAAGAAACCGTAGAAACCAAATTGCGTCAGCCGACGTTCATTACTGAATATCCAGCGGAAACTTCTCCATTGGCACGCCGTAATGATCACAATCCACACATTACCGACCGTTTTGAATTCTTCATCGGTGGTCGTGAGTTGGCAAATGGCTTCTCGGAATTAAATGATCCAATCGATCAGGCTGAACGATTCCAGGCACAGGTTGCTGAAAAAGATGCTGGTGATGATGAAGCTATGCATTACGATGCAGACTTTGTAGAAGCATTGGAATACGGTCTTCCTCCAACAGCAGGTGAGGGTATTGGTATTGACCGTCTGGTGATGATCTTTGCCAATGCAGCAAGTATCCGCGATGTGATCTTGTTCCCGCATATGCGTCATAAAAATGCTTAAATGCTGAATTCAAAATAACCCACCATTGTGTGGGTTATTTTTTATCGATACATCTGAAAGCTTGAGTAAAAAACAACAGTTTAATCGTTGAAAATTAACATAGGAGCGATTAAGGTGAAGCAGAAAATAAACTTGAGAATATTCATCCCATGTTGCTAAAAAAAACATTATTGAGTGTGTTGCTGACTACGCTTGCTCTTCCTGCTTTTGCTCAGGGCCTGGTTCTAAATGATGCAAATTTGCGTACTGACCTGAACTGGTTAAACCAGCAAGGGGTTATTCAAATCAGTACCTCAACCTGGCCGCTGAGTGGGGATGAAATTCAACGAGCCTTAACAAATGCGCAGATCAGCAATACTGTACAGCAGCGTGTAATCGATTCGGTTCTGGCTAAACTAAAGGCAGATAATCAACTGCTAAAATTGGGTGTATTTGCAGAAACCGATCAAAAAAATATTCCACAGACTTTCGGGGATCAGCAAAAAGCACAATATCAGGCAGCTTTAGAGTTTAATGCTGGCAGTACGAATTGGGATGCCAAAATCAGGGTGAATGCTGAAAAAGATCCACAAATTGATAATGATCAGGATGTAAATCTCGAAGGTTCTTATCTGGCGGGGAAACTTTGGAATCAATGGTTGATTGCTGGGCAGATTCCAACTTATTGGGGGCCAGGCCATGATGGCAGCTTGATGCGTGGTGATGCCAGTCGTCCAGTCTATGGCTTTACAGTTCAACGTGCAGAACAGACAGCATTTGAAAATAAATGGTTATCTTGGATTGGGCCGTGGCAATATCAGGCTTTTGCCGGTCAACTCGATGACTATAGCGCAGTTCCAGACGCCAAATTGATTGGTTTGCGTGTTACAGCACAGCCTTTACCTTATTTAGAGCTTGGTGCCTCGCGTGCGATTCAGTGGGGTGGTGAAGGGCGACCTGAAAGTTTAAGTTCGCTATGGGATGCTTTTGTAGGTAGTAAAGATAATGGGGGTACAGGTGAACCAGACCCATCTAACCAGATTGCCGGCTTCGATGCGCGGTTAAATTTATTTTCTCTTACCCAAATTCCGGTAGGTCTATATGCTCAATATGTAGGAGAGGATGAGGCTGGGGGCTTACCTGCAAAAAAAATGTATCTTGCCGGCATTGACTATTCTTCCACTGTAAAAAATATGCCATATCAGCTCTACACAGAATGGGCAGATACGCGGACTAATGGCAAGGTTCAAGGCATTTCCTACAACCATACGAATTATACAGACGGTTTTTATCAGCATGGTTATCCTCTAGCACATGCTTTAGGTGGCGATGCGCAGATGATTTCTGTGGGTGGAGATATTCGTATTGATTTTATGAACCGCTTATCAGGGCGTATACTTTTTGCTGATGTGAATCAATCAGAACTTGCCGCTGTTAATAATGCTGCTTTTGCTTTTAATGATGAGATTAAAGCACTGGATTTGACCTGGTCACATTATATACGTCCAGAAATGCCGCTTAAAATTAATGCATGGGTCGGTGATTCAAAGGTAAATGGTCGAGATAGCGGAGTTTCTTTAGGTATCGAAATACCATTAGAAAAAGGCTTGTTCAGTTATTAATTCTTAGCCATGATTAAATCCTGCTTAAACGCAGGATTTTTTTATCATTTTAAAAAACTATAAGCAAAAAAAACGCAATGATTGGGGTTGTCATTGCGTAGAAAAAGGAATGTTTTTTCAAACTATTTCAAAATTAACTGTGGAGAGAGTTAAATCTGATTCCTTACTGAATATGACCATAATAGGACGCATTCTCATATGACTCATCAGTATTCATGTTAATACATGTTAAATAAGGTTAAAACTATGAAGATTATGTGGGGATATTTGCATCATTTTTGCGCAATTTTAGCTTAAATAAAAAAGCTCTTCATCAGAAGAGCTTTTAAGAGCAATTTTTTCTAATTAAAAATGGAATACGCCGAGGCCAGATTTGACTTCATCCAGTGTCGCCTGGGTAATATCGCGACATTTATCCGTACCGGTTTTCAGGATATCCATGATGTAATCCGGATCTTTAACCAGTTCGATACGCCGCTCACGGATTGGGCCGATCAACTCTTTTAAAATGCCTTCCAGACGTTTTTTCACTGTACCATCGCCTAAACCGCCACGACGATAATGAGCTTTGAGCTCTTCCAGCTCTTCTTTATTTGGATCAAAAGCATCTAGATAAGTGAATACCACGTTGCCTTCGACCTGGCCTGGATCTTCAATACGTAGGTGATTCGGATCGGTATACATGGCGTTGACCGCTTTCTTAATATCTTTATCTGTCGCATCCAGCACAATGGTATTGCCCAAAGATTTTGACATTTTTGCTTTACCATCAAAACCTGGTAAACGACCGACATTGGAAAGAAGAGCCTTACATTCTGGTAGCAGGTCATGCCCAATTTGACGGTTCAAACGACGCACGATTTCGTTGGTCTGTTCGATCATTGGAATTTGATCTTCACCCACAGGAACAACCGTTGCCTTAAATGCTGTAATGTCAGCAGCTTGAGCCACCGGGTAGCACAAGAAGCCGGCTGGAATATCACGCTCAAAACCACGCATCTGGATTTCAGATTTAATGGTCGGGTTACGCTCAAGACGTGAAACAGTCACGAAGTTGAGATATAGCATGGTCAGTTCATTTAAGGCAGGTAAGCATGACTGAACACAAATCGTGGTTTTGGTTGGATCAATACCGACAGCCAGATAATCCGTTGCCACTTCAATAATGTTACGACGTACTTTTTCAAAATTGTCCGCATTATCGGTCAGGGCTTGAGCATCAGCGAGTAACAAGTGTTGATGGTGAGAATCTTGCAGACCTACACGAGAGCGTAATGAACCCACAAAGTGGCCGAGGTGGAGTTGTCCGGTAGGACGGTCGCCCGTCAAGATCACTGGACGATTATCTTGATTACTCATTATCTATTCCAAAGGGTAGTCAGTACTACAGCTATATTTTAACGAATGGCAACATTGTACGGCATTCTGTTTTTGATTGTCAGCCAGAAAAAAAGCTGTCGTAAAAAAATCTTATAAATTAAACAAGTGAATACAATATTTTTAACAATTTTGATTAAACTAGGTGGAAAGAAGATAAGGATAATAAGTATGGCGAGCAGTTTATTACTATTATTAGATGATATTGCTACTGTTCTGGATGATGTCGCTGTCATGAGCAAAATGGCAGCAAAAAAAACAGCAGGCGTCCTTGGTGATGATCTGGCTTTAAATGCGCAGCAAGTGACAGGTGTGCGGGCTGATCGTGAATTACCGGTGGTCTGGAAAGTTGCCAAAGGTTCTTTTGTTAATAAACTGATTTTGGTGCCGCTGGCATTATTAATCAGCTTTATTGCAGGCTGGCTGATTAATCCCTTGTTGGTGCTGGGTGGGTTGTTCCTATGTTATGAAGGCGTGGAAAAAATTATTCATACCTTGCATACACCGAAGGCCAAGGACGCGGAACAGGCGCGTGAGCAATTGATTCATACAGAAATGGATTTGCACCAGTTTGAAAATGAAAAAGTCAAAGGTGCTATTCGCACTGACTTTATCCTGTCTGCTGAAATTATCGTGATTACTTTGGGAACGGTCGCCGCAGCCTCGATGCTGACCAAAGTGACTGTTTTAAGCCTGATCGCGGTGGTGATGACCATTGGTGTTTATGGTTTTGTTGCGCTGATTGTCAAACTGGATGATATCGGTCTGCATCTAACTGAACAGCAGTCCGATTTTAAACAAAAAATAGGACGTGGCTTGTTGGCATTTGCCCCGATCTTAATGAAAATTCTCTCCATTGTTGGGACCGCTGCGATGTTTCTGGTGGGCGGTGGAATTATTAACCATGCAATTCCTTTTATTCATCACTTTACTGAAGACAGTGTTGCTTATGTGCAGGATATTCCCAGCATTGGCAACATTGTCGGTGCCGTAACACCGACCTTGATTAATTTCGCAGTAGGAATTTTAGCGGGTCTGCTGGTCATGCTGGTCATCAGCCTGATTAAGAAAATCTGGCCTAAATCATCAAAAGCTTAAGGTGTGGAAATATCTGGATATTAAGCAGATTAAGAAAAGGAAAAGACTATGCGTTGGAAAGGTCGTCGTGTCAGTAGCAATGTAGAAGACCGTCGTGGTGGTGGTGCCAAAGCTGGCGGAATCAGTATTGTTGGATTGATTGTGGCCTTTGTGGCCTGGAAGTTTTTCGGTGTCGATCCACAACAGGCTTATCAAACCACCAAGCAGGTCACTCAGGGGGTATCGGGTGCGGCAGAAACACGTGGCCTGGAAAATCCCACGCCAGAACAGCAGGAGTCGATTGATTTTGTTGGAACTGTATTGGCAGATACTGAAGATACCTGGAATCAGGTATTTCAGCAGCAGTTAAATCAGCAGTATGTTCCACCGAAACTGGTGTTGTTCAATGGCATCGTGAATTCTGGTTGTGGGACGGCTCAGGCGGCGATGGGGCCTTTCTACTGCCCGACAGACCAGAAAGTGTATATCGATACTGCATTCTTTAAAGATATGCGTACTCAAATGGGCATTACCGGAGAACAGAATGCCACCGAACTTTCCCGCAATGATCAGGCGGGGGATTTTGCGCTGGCCTATGTCGTGGCCCATGAAGTGGGGCATCATATCCAGACGATTTTAGGTATTTCTTCTCAAGTACAGCAAGCACGTCAACAGGCAAGCGAAGTACAAAGTAATCAGCTTTCAGTGCGTCAGGAATTGCAGGCAGACTGTCTGGCCGGCGTTTGGGCTTACCATAATCATGAACGTACCCAATTTCTGGAACAGGGTGATGTGCAGGAAGCGATGGATGCCGCCCATAAAATTGGCGATGATTATTTACAGAAACGTGCTCGCGGGCAGGTGGTGCCGGACAGCTTTACCCATGGCAGCAGCGCGCAGCGGGTACAATGGTTTAACACCGGCTTGAAATCCGGTCAAGTTGCGAATTGTGATACCTTTAATCAAAATATTTAAATGACTTCGATAAAAAAAGGAGCAGATGCTCCTTTTTTTATTTATGCAGAAAACGCCGGAAGTTTCTTAATATCTTGATACTGACAAATAATGCAGCCAAAGCAAACAGTGCAATTGCAAAGACTGTATATTTGAGGTTGCTAATGTCATTTTGATAAAACTGCTGAATTTCTTGTTTGTTATATTCTAAAGCAGTTGCTTTGCCGGTTCGGCTATCTCTGAACTGGATTTTTTCAATATAGAACAGATTTCCCGCTTTGATTAAGTCAACAGTCTGGATTTGACGGGTATGCGATTGATTGTCTTCATCGCTACATAAAGCGCTGTAATGTTCACAGTTGATTTTGGCCACATAACCATTTCCTGCAATCAGAATAAAAATTGCATTGTCTGGTCGCTGGTTATTGGACACCAATACATACTGTTCGCCGGCTGTACTTTTTAAGGGAATGCTGGTGGCTTGCTGATAATGCTGTTCTGCTTGCAGAATTTCCTGAATTTTAGCAAAGCAGGTAAAACATAAGGACAACGTGATCAGAAAAATCACGCTGGCAAAACAGAGACGAAAAATGGTTTTGACAGTTTGATGCATGGGAGAAAAATTCAAAATAGAATAATGGGAAAGCAAAAGCCGAGTGCTGATCTGTATGTTAAATCATCATTCGAAAATACTGAAAAGAAACTTAACTCAATTCGATAAAAAAGCGGACTAAACTTGTTTTGCCAGAATACCTTGCTATTTAAATCTCTATTTTAACAACGCCTCTCGGCGCATAGTGCTCCATATCGCCCGATTTTAGGAAACCGAATGGGAAATTTCTTTTTTCTTCAGCTACTCACAGTCGTATTTGCCTTGTCCATTGCTACGACGATGTTTAATAAGCGTGTTTTAGGCTTTCCACAAGCGATCGGGGTTCCGATTGTGTCGGCAATCTTTGTTTTCATTTTGCAGTGGGGCGCCAGTTTACTGCATGGCAATCCATTCTTTAGCATCAATATTGACAATATCGAGCAGGCTGTTCGTCACGTCGATTTCTATGATTTTCTGATCAATGGGGTGATCTGTTTTATCCTGACTTCATCTGCGCTGAAGTTTAAGGTCTCAGATTTGCGTAACCACTGGCGGCCGATCAGTATTCTGGCTGGTCTGGCTTTGGTGTTCTGTGCAGTGTTCTTTGGCGTGGTGTTGTATGGTTATCAGTTCCTGATTGGTAAGCATGTTGACTTGCTGGTTTTGCTATTGCTAGGGGCGGCCTTGGGCGCCACAGATCCGATCGGCATTAAAGGGGTATTGAGTTCGGTTCGTGCACCGCATCATTTGATCGTCAAGCTGGAAGGCGAGTCGTTGTTTAATGATGCGATGTGTATTGCCTTGTTTATGACCTTACTCAATGTCCTGCAAGGTGAAAACTTTACGGTACTGGCAGTGCTGCAAACCTTGCTTTATGAGATTGTCGTGGCGGTACTGATTGGTCTCGGATTCGGTTTTGCGATCTTGCGGATTCTGCGCGGCAAACATGAAATGGAATCTCTGATTCTGACCACGGCCTTGCTGGCTTGTGGTTCCTATCTGGTGGCTTTGCTGGCACATGCTTCCGCGCCAATTGCCTGTGTGATTGGTGGCTTGATTGTCGGCAATAAATGGAAAGAAATCCTGGCAGATGCTGAAATTGGTGACGTTAATCATTTCTGGCATACGGTTGAGGGAATTATCAATTCATTCCTGTTTACCCTGATCGGTTTGGAATTGTTTATTCTGGACTTGAGTACCAGTCTGGTTCTGGGCGGAATGGTGGCTTTTGTGATTCTACATCTGGCCCGTTTTGCAGCCAACTATCTGGCCTTTGCCATGTTCCCAAAAGTCAGCAAGAAAAGCTATAACGGCAGTTTAACTATCCTGTCTTGGGGCGGAGTACGTGGCGGGATTTCTTTGGCCTTAATTCTGGCGGTCGCCAATGTTCCTCAGCTGGAAGCCTATAGCAGTATTCTGGTGGGCTATACCTTTATTGTGGTGCTGTTGTCCGGTGTGGTGTGCGGCTTGGGCCTGCCTGCGGTGATGAATGCGTTTTATTATAATCCCAATGAAGAGACGCAGGGCTTTAAAGGCTGGTATCAACGCATGTGCCACAAGCTGAATCGTAAGGGTTTTCGCTATATTGTTGGAGAAGATGCCAAAGGAAATGAGACTATTACTATCTTTCAGCCAGAAATTCTGATTGATCAGAAAGATGCAGATGGCGTCGCCACGGTGCACCATCCAGATAAGGTTCAGGAAGTAAAACGCTTAGAAAATCCGGATAATTTCTAAAGATAAAACTTAAAAGATCAAGATGCTGCTGGATTATTTTTATCATGAGATGAGAAAGTTTGAATCAGCGTATTTCATCAGGCTTAAACACTCTCTGATAGCTTTTTATGGATAGGTTGAAGTGTGATCTTTTATTTAAATGGGCTATTGAATAGATGAAAATGACCCAGACAAGTTCAGCCAGTCAGGAAATGGCAGAAATGATTTTGGCTGTGGTCAATCAGATTCCGTATGCCAAAGTCGCCACCTACGGACAGATTGCTAGACTGGCAGGTTTACCCAAACATGCGCGATTGGTCGGTCGGGTACTCAGTCATCTAAATGCGGACACCGATATTCCTTGGTATCGGGTGATCAATGCCCAGGCGAAAATCAGTGTGAAGCAACTGGACGAACATGGCCAGAATATCCAGCAGCAAAAACTCATGCAGGAAGGAATTTTTCTTAAAGGTGATCGCTTGGATTTAAAACGCTATCAATGGGATGGTCTGGTCAAGATATAAAAAAAATCCCCACTTGGTGAAAAGTGGGGATTTTAAACATAACTTAGTTGCGAATCACCATTACTGGGATATCCGCTTGGCCGAGAATGCTTTGCGCTACGCTGCCAAGGAACAGCTTTTTGAAGCCCGTGCGACCATGGGAACCAATCACGATCAGGTCAGAATTTAAATCTTTAGCTGCTTTGACAATCTCGCTATAAATTACCTGACCCTCAAGGAGCTGTGTATCCACTTCAACACCGGCACCAGAGAATTTTGCTTTGGCTTCATCCAGCGTTTTCAGGATGGAAGTACGGGCACGTTCAATCAGGTCATTGGTTTGTGCCGCAGAGATATATTCCGCAGCGATATAAGGGTCCAGTGCCAGCACTTGAACCACTGTGACTTTACTGTTAAATGCTTTGGCAATTTCTACAGCTTTATCCACTGCAGCATACGATGTTTCTGAACCGTCAACAGGTACTAAAATATGTTCAAAAGGCATTAGAATTCTCCTGAGGGGAATTTAGAGTTATTAGAAAATTATGACGCGTTAAACCGGGTACGAATAGTTGTTTATACTTTGATCATAGCCTGTATTGTATAAAAATAAAACCAAGTAAATACATAGGTATAATGTCTAATAGATTAAAGAATGAAGCACCTGTTTAGAGCTATTTAATTGGGTGATTTATTTAGCCTAAGTTAATAATTTATATGTAATTAATGTGATAGCCTAAGACAGTGATTAATCACATCGAATAGAGGTCGGGTCTAATTTTATTTGCGGTGACAGCTGTTCATAGCGATTTAAAATTGTTTGAGTTTCACCTGCATAAATTTTTTGCTGTAGCTGCCGGATTTTATGTTCTGTCACATGTAAACGCGCACAATGTAATGCAATCTGATTTTCCCGGGTTACCGCCAGTCGTTGGCTCTGATCATATTCCGGATAGGGCCCGATTTTCTGCTGTGCTCTGCTGAGTTGTGCCAAGGACCGTTTTTGCTGCATGCTCATCAGTTGCTGCTGATTAATCCACTGTGCCACATCACGTCTGACGCCATTATAATCTACGAAAATAGGCGAGATGATCTGGCAGGCACTCAGACTTGAAAGGCCAATGAGTAAAATAGATATTTTGATTTTATACATTTGATGAATCCTCGAAGAATTAAAGGGTGCTATGAATGCGTGAATTACATACTAAAAAAACCTTTTTTGTTTAAAATTTAAAAGTTTATTCCGTATTTGCATAAAGACTGAACATTTGTGTTTTAAAATGCTTGACGATAGAAGCTGAAATTACGATAATGCGCACACAGTTTACGGCTATGTAGCTCAGTTGGTTAGAGCACCGCACTCATAATGCGGGGGTCACAAGTTCAAGTCTCGTCATAGCCACCATTTTAAAAGACCAAGCTCTCAGCTTGGTCTCTTTTTTTGTCTTTTAAAAAGTACTGCAAACTATAAAAAATATTTGAAGCATCCACTAATTTTTTCAGATTTCTCAAAACATCATTTTTCCTTAATATTGAGTCTGATCTTCATTTTACTGTCGCATAAAAAAATCGCCCAAGCATTCACTTGGACGATTCTGATTTACATCATTGAGAGCAGAATTTAGCTACCTGCTTTCCATCCATTGACGATTGGATAACGACGCTCACGGCCATAAGAACGTGAACTGATACGTGGCCCAATGGCACCTTGGCGGCGCTTGTACTCATTGATATCAACCAGACGAATCACTTTTTTCACGACTTCAGCATCAAAGCCTTTGGCAATGATATCGTCTTGACTCATATCTTCTTCAATATAAGAGTACAAGATCGCATCTAGAATGTCATAGGCAGGTAAAGAGTCTTGATCGACCTGATCTGGACGCAGTTCTGCTGAAGGTGGGCGGGTAATCACACGTTCCGGAATCACTGGAGTTTCTGAAATGCTGTTACGATATTTCGCCAGTTCAAACACAATGGTTTTATACACATCTTTCAGAACTGCATAACCACCGACCATATCGCCATACAGGGTGCAATAACCGACAGCTAGTTCAGACTTATTACCGGTTGCCAGCACCAGATTACCGAATTTGTTAGATAGGGCCATCAATAAGGTGCCCCGTGAACGTGCTTGCAGGTTTTCTTCGGTGGCATCGACTGGAACATTACCAAAGAATGGGAACAGCACCTGCATAAAGCCGCTTACCACAGGATTGATTTCGGCAATACCGAAAGTCACGCCCATATTTTTGGCTTGAGCCGCTGCATCTTCGACACTGATTTGTGCGGTATAAGTATATGGCATCATCACAGCTTGAACTTTATCTGCACCAAGCGCATCTACAGCAATCGCCAAGGTCAGGGCAGAGTCAATCCCGCCAGACAGGCCCAGAATCACACCTGGGAAGCCAGAACGCTGTACATAATCACGTGTGGCCATGACCAGGCTTTGATAAATCTCAGCCATGGTGTCTAAAGCAGGTGCAATTGCGCCTTTGCTGAATTGCAGCTGTTCAGCATTAAATTCTGCAATTGCTAGATTTTCCTGAAAAGTTGGTGCCTGTAAAGCCACCTCGCCAGATTTGTTGAGCACAAAACTGGTACCGTCAAAGATCAGATCATCCTGCCCACCGACTTGGTTACAGTACACCAGGTTGATATTCAGCTGTTTGACCAAGGCCGCCATGGTTTCAATGCGATGTTGTGGTTTACCCACTTCATATGGCGAGGCATTCAGTACCAAAGCAGTGTCGATATTCAATTTTGCCAGTTGCTGAACAGTGGCTAAAGACCAGACATCTTCACAGATTAGTAAGCCAAATTTATGTCCAAGATACTCGAAAACCAGATGCTGATGACCTTCGCCAAAATAACGCTTTTCATCAAATACGCCATAGTTTGGCAATACTTGCTTGTTATAAACACCCAGTACTTCGCCATCTTTCATGACAGCAGCCGAGTTATAACGCTGACCATCTTCAGTTTGATTAACAAAACCAAAGACCATAACAATATCTTTTACTTCAGTCAGTTTTTCAAAAGCTGCTTTGGTGCGTTTCACTAGACTCGGGCGAATTAACAAGTCTTCTGCAGGATAGCCCAATGTTGAAAGTTCAGGAAAGATAATCAGATCCGCTTTATCTTTTTTAGCCTGATTGGCGAGATCAATCATTTTTTGCGTATTTGCATCCAGATTGCCCACATGTGGAGAGAATTGAGCAATCGCAATTTTAAAACTTTTCATTCCAAGTAAATCCTATTCCTATAGGTTGATACACTAAATTACTGATTTTTATAATTCTAATTATTCAGTTGAGTGCACTTCGATATTCATAAAATGCCAAATGGCTTAAATAAAAAAACTTTTTATCGCATGATCATTGAATCTTAATGTGCGATGCAAAATAATCATACCGGCTTATTTTATCGAAATTTTATCGATAAGCTAGAGTTGATTTAGTAGAACAGGCATTGAGTGAAAAAAGTTATTATATAAAATTAGAAAATATGCTGATTTTTTATGCATCTAAGCTTATGTAGATTTAAAGACTGAAATCGAAATTTGGGTTTTTAAAATATGCCTTATCTATATAGTTTGGAATTAAACTGATTAAATATCATCTGTTTATTGGTGGATTTAAAATAATATTCGGAATTTTTTTTAGAAAAATATCCCGGGCAATATCGCCTTGCTGTTCAATATTGTAAGTTGAAAATGATTTGTTGGGATTAAATTGATATTTGTACGGATTATATTTTCCCAAGCTGAGAAAATAAGCACTTTGTAAAAATGCCCCTTTTAAAAGCACATTGATGCGGCATTGATGTTGATAAATATGCGCCATCTCATGAATAAATAGCGCCTGATAAGATAAACTCTCGCATGAATAATCTTCCCGATAATTTAAATTGCGTACATGGATGTAGCCACTGGGCGCCATAATGACATGTTTGGATTGCCAAGGCAGGTAGGGGTGATTCATGATTTTAACGCGGGAATAATCGATCAGGTTGCCAAATACTTGTTGGGAAATTTTGATTTCACCAGACGTTAAACTACGGCACTTAAACTGTTCAAAATGAACCAGTCTCAAAATAAAGGGCAGAAAATACAACAGCATTCAATATACGTCCTGTTTTTAGGTGACTTAATCCGTGAATATGATTTTGATATATTCATTTTAAAACGTTTCAGGTCAATTTTTTGTAGGCTTTTGTCAGCACTAAAAAAACCACCCAAGAGGGTGGTTTTTTTAAGTCTTTCGACGCGGTTCGAATTAACGAACGATATCGCGTTGAACTTCGCCAGTGTAAAGTTGACGAGGACGACCGATCTTGTAAGGACCGCTGTGCATTTCTAACCAGTGGCTGATCCAGCCAACAGTACGTGCAAGCGCGAAGATCACAGTAAACATTTCAGTCGGGATACCAATCGCTTTAAGGATGATACCTGAGTAGAAGTCTACGTTCGGGTAAAGGTTACGCTTGATGAAGTATTCGTCAGAAAGTGCGATACGTTCAAGTTCCATAGCCAATGCAAGCTGTGGATCATTGATACCAAGTGCACCAAGAACTTCGTCACAAGTTTCTTTCATTACTTTCGCACGTGGATCGAAGTTTTTGTAAACTCGGTGACCGAAGCCCATCAGTTTAACTTCTTTAGTTTTCACTTTTTCCATGAAGCCAGCAACGTTTTCTACAGTGCCGATTTCGTCAAGCATCTTAAGAACAGCTTCGTTCGCGCCGCCGTGAGCAGGGCCCCAAAGTGCAGAGATACCAGCAGCGATACATGCATACGGGTTAGCACCAGTAGAACCAGCTAAACGTACTGTAGACGTAGATGCATTTTGTTCGTGGTCAGCATGAAGCGTGAAGATACGGTCCATTGCTTTTGCAAGAATCGGATCAACTTTGTAATCACGATCTGCAGGCGTAGCAAACATCATGTGCAGGAAGTTTTCTGCATAACCAAGGTCGTTACGTGGGTAAACGAATGGTTGACCGATGGTGTACTTGTAGCTCCAAGCCGCTAGCGTAGGAATCTTCGCGATTAAACGAATCGCAGTGATTTCACGGTGGTTCACATCTTCGATGTCAAGGTTGTTATGATAGAACGCAGACAACGCACCAACCACACCTACCATGATCGCCATAGGATGCGCATCACGACGGAAACCATTGTAGAAACGGCTAACTTGATCGTGAACCATCGTATGGTTACGTACTTTAGCGTCAAATTCTTCTTTTTGCTCAGCAGTTGGAAGTTCGCCATTTAACAATAAATAGCAAGTTTCCAGGTAATCAGCTTTAGTCGCCAATTGATCGATTGGGTAGCCACGGTGTAAAAGTACACCTTTGTTGCCATCGATGAACGTGATTTTAGACTCGCACGCAGCTGTCGCCATAAAACCAGGATCAAAAGTAAAGTGACCTGCAGCCAACACATCTTTAACGTCGATTACATCTGGGCCCAATGTGCCGCTGTAAATTGGTAGTTCAATTTCTTTGCCATCAAGCTGTAAAACGGCTTTCTTGCCAGTTGCTTCAGACATTCAATAGATCTCCTGTCCTGGTGAATGTATATCCGCTTTGTCTATCAATCTTTTAATGCACAAAACGGACGGATCAAAAATTTGCTATAAGATTAGTGAGTACTGAAATTTTGTCAATTATACTTATGGATGAAAAATGACGGCCGCACAGCAGTTTAGTCACATTCGCTCAGTATAAAAAGTTCAGTAAAATCACAGCATCAAACCTCTATAATAAGTCAAATTGATGCAGAGGTGCAGAAAAAAATAGACTGCCTGGGGCATTTGTAAGCGTTTTTTCCTAGCAAGAAATGCGGGCGAAAATAGTGAAAGATTAAGGTGAGCATGCTTAAAACTATATAAATCTCATAACTTACATCGTTTTTGCCAAGCTGAATTTAACAGGTAGAATTATAAATAAAAGCAATTAATTGAATTTTGAATATGGTTCAATTGATTAAAAAGTAGCTTAATAAATGGCCAGTTTTGCAGCAAAGGTAAGCAGTATAAAAATAAATGAATGATTTTTTGAATCTAAATGCTTCAAATCGATTGAAAAACCCATCGTGTGGTGTACTAAGTCGCTATTTAACATCAGGTTATCTGAATCACTGCGCTGCTGATGAATTGGGGCAATTGGTCTGTTAAATCTAGACACTTGATTTAAATCTGAATTAAAAAGAGATTTAAATAATATTTGTGATGGAACTGTGCATCTTTAGTCTAAAACTCAAACATGATCCTGTAGGCTGAAAACCGAGTAAATTAATCATCTTAATTATTTAAAAACAATCATATAGATAGGAATTGAAAGGGTGGAATAATATATAAAGTCTGACTTATTGTTGTTAATGATTCTTATTTAATGGTTTTTTATCCAAAAAGCCAAATTCAGCCGTTTGTATTTTAATAGTTCACGTTTTATAATTCAGTGTCGTTTTGATTTTAGGCATGTATTTGCCTGAGAATGCCAGCTTTCCTTCGAATTAATTCCAACAAACTCCGGATGGAGTTTTTACTTACAGGATGCCCGCTGTGAAAAGCAACAGACCTGTCAATTTGTCCATGGGTCAAGTTTTAGAAGTAAACTTAAAATCACCCGTGGCTATTGCATCAATTCTACACCGTCTTTCAGGTGTTATCGTATTCTTACTCGTACCGGTCCTTCTATGGATTTTAGACAAGTCATTGTCTTCGCCTGAAGGTTTTGCGCAAGTTCAAGAAATCTTTAACGGTTTCATTGTTCGCTTTATTGTATGGGTATTTGTCGCCGGCATGATTTTTCACTTTATTGCGGGTGTTAAGCATTTACTTGCTGACATTGGCGTTGCTGAAGAACTAGAAAGTGGCCGTGTTGCATCTACTATCGCATTAATCTTGTCTGCAATCGGTATTGTTGCAGCATTTGTATGGATCGTACTCTAATGAAAAGCGCTACTGGTTTAACAGGTTCAGGTTCTCGCGATTGGTTTCTCCAACGTGTCAGTGCTGTAGTTCTAGCTGTTTATACCGTTGTTGTACTGGGTTGGATTCTACTGAATGGTGGTTTCAACTTTGAACAGTGGTACGGCTTTATGATGACAGTTCCAATGAAGATCATGTCTTTGTTGGCGGTCTTATCTCTTGTTGCACACGCATGGATCGGCATGTGGCAGGTATTCACGGATTATGTGACTACTCGTCAAATGGGTCCTTCAGCTTCAGGTTTACGCCTTGTACTGACTTCAGCAGTAATCATTGCTGTACTTGCATATGCAATCTGGGCGATCCAGATTTTTTGGGCGAATTGATAGGAAACAATCATGGGCGCTATAAACCCTAAAGAAGATTACACAAATATTCCGCACGAAACTTTCGATGCTGTCATCGTTGGTGGTGGTGGTTCAGGTATGCGTGCGTCTTACCAACTTGCTCAAGCTGGTTTGAAAGTTGCGGTTCTGACTAAAGTATTCCCAACTCGTTCGCACACTGTTGCAGCGCAGGGTGGTATTGGTGCATCTCTTGGTAACATGCAAGAAGATAACTGGCACTACCACTTCTACGACACTGTAAAAGGTTCGGACTGGTTAGGTGACCAAGACGCAATCGAGTTCATGACTCGTGAAGCGCCTCAAGTGGTTTATGAACTTGAACATCTAGGTATGCCATTTGACCGTAATGCTGACGGTACAATTTACCAGCGTCCATTCGGTGGTCACTCAGCAAACTACGGTGAAAAAGCTGTGCCACGTGCATGCGCTGCTGCCGATCGTACCGGTCACGCACTTCTTCACACGCTTTATCAAAGCAACGTGAAAATGGGCACTCAATTCTTCGTTGAATGGATTGCGCTTGACCTGATCCGTAACGAAAAAGGCGACGTTCTTGGTGTTACAGCAATTGATCAGGAAACTGGTAAAATTGCAGTATTCCAAGCAAAAGCGACTTTGTTCGCTACTGGTGGTGCTGGTCGTGTGTACCGTGCATCTACAAATGCTTATATCAACACTGGTGACGGTCTTGGTATGGCTGCTCGTGCAGGTATTCCATTACAAGATATGGAATTCTGGCAATTCCACCCAACGGGTGTTGCGGGCGCAGGCGTATTGTTGACTGAAGGTTGTCGTGGTGAAGGTGCAATCCTTCGTAACAAAGACGGCGAACCGTTCATGGAACGTTATGCACCAACTTTGAAAGACTTGGCGCCACGTGACTTCGTATCACGTTCTATGGACCAAGAGATCAAAGAAGGTCGTGGTTGTGGTCCTAAAGGCGATTACATCCTGCTTGATATGACGCACTTGGGTGCTGACACGATCATGAAACGTCTTCCATCTGTATTCGAGATTGGCAAGAAATTCGCGAACGTTGACATCACTAAAGAGCCAATTCCTGTAGTACCAACAATTCATTACCAAATGGGTGGTATTCCAACGAATATTCATGGTCAAGTGGTTGTTCCTGAGTCTCGTGAAACTGAAGCGCTTGTTGCTAACTACAATAAAGACACCGACGTTTACTCTACAAATGCCGAAGGTCGTGACTTTGCTAAGCCAGTAAAAGGCTTCTATGCAATCGGTGAATGTTCATGTGTATCTGTACACGGTGCGAACCGTCTAGGTACGAACTCATTGCTTGACTTGGTTGTATTTGGTAAGGCTGCTGGTCAACATATCATTGAATATGTGACTAAACAGCACGATGGCGAATATGAGCCACTTCCAACAACTGTGCTTCAAGAAACTGTTGAACGTATTCGTAAACTTGACGAATCGACTACAGGTGAGAATGCTCAAGACGTTGCTGATGCAATCCGTGACATCGTTCAAGACCACGCTGGTGTATTCCGTACATCTGCGCTTCTGGACGAAGGTGTGAAGCAGATTCTTGCAATTGAACCGCGCGTACGCAATATTCACTTGAAAGACAAATCTAAAGTATTCAACACTGCACGTATTGAAGCGCTTGAAGTTGAAAACTTGTATGAAGTTGCGAAAGCAACGCTTATTTCAGCTGCTGCTCGTAAAGAATGCCGTGGTGCACATACGGTTGTAGACTTTGAAGAGTCTCCAGACCATGCTGAATACCCATATGGTCGTCGTGATGATGAGTGGATGAAGCACACTTTATGGTTCTCTGCGGATAACCGTCTAGAGTACAAGCCAGTTCGTTACCGTCCATTGTCGGTTGACGCGATTCCACCTAAACCACGTACATTCTAATCAGGAGAATTCAGATGAGTAGAGGTACTCGTACATTTCATATCTACCGCTACGATCCTGACAAGGATAAAGCACCGTACATGCAAACTTTCAAGCTTGAACTGACTGATAAGCACCGTATGTTGCTTGACGCACTTCTTGCATTGAAAGTACAGGACGAGACTTTAACGTTCCGTCGTTCATGTCGTGAAGGTATTTGTGGTTCTGATGGCGTGAACATCAATGGTAAAAACGGTTTGGCGTGTCTTTGGAACCTGAACGATTTACCAAATGAAATTACTGTTCGTCCATTGCCTGGTCTTCCTGTAGTGAAAGATCTGGTGGTTGACATGAACCAGTTCTATGATCAGTACAACAAGATCCATCCATTCTTGATCAACAACCAGCCTGCGCCTCCTAAGGAACGTTTACAGTCTCCTGAAGAGCGTGAGCATCTTGATGGTCTATATGAATGTATTCTATGTGCATGCTGTTCAACTTCATGCCCGTCATTCTGGTGGAACCCAGACAAGTTCTTGGGTCCTTCAGCATTGTTGAATGCTTACCGCTTCATCATTGACTCGCGTGATACGGGAACACAAGAGCGTTTGGCTCGTCTAGACGACCCGTTCTCATTGTTCCGTTGTAAAGGCATTATGAACTGTGTATCTGTATGTCCTAAAGGCTTGAACCCAACTAAAGCAATCGGTCACATCCGTAATATGCTTTTAGATATGGCAGGCTAATAGGCTGCTCTTTGCAGTTTAGAAAAAAGCACACCTTCAGGTGTGCTTTTTTTATGCAAACTATTGGAAAAATTAAAAAATCATAGGATAAAAATAAAGATACTATACTTAAAATGTATAAAGTTGAGTGAAACAGTCAGGAAAAGGGTAATGGCTTTGAGTGCCATATAAGAAGAACATGTGATTATTTTGGGTATTTATGATTTTTAGATGTAAAACTGACCTGAAAAATAGCAAGAACGATGTTATTATATAACGGAAATTTAAGGGGGGAGTGGATTGAAAGGTTTGCTCTCTTTTTATTTATCGGAAATGCTTAGGACTTAAGTCTACATTGAATCTATTTTTGAGATAAAGCACCATATATTAGAGTAAAATATCTGAACTGTATTTAGCCAATTTATGGAAGGTATGTGTCAAAAAAATCAATTGAAAAGTTGAGAACATGTTAGCATTTAGCCCATGACTATGTTTAAAAAATGCCACGCCAGGTACATTTTTTAAACACTGCATAATCAGGGACTGGTATATAAAAGGTAGACCCGAGTCGCTTTAGAAAAAATCTTTGTTAATGCTTGCTTTTTTCTAAGTCGATTTGCAAAAAATTGCCCGGTTTCGATCGGGTATTCAATGAGTGATGATGCCGCTGAGGGGCGTTATTGTTCATTAAACATATCAAGATTTTCTTGGTGTGGTGATAACGCCTCATGGCTTATGCCTTATGGGGGACTAGTATCATATTACCAATTTGATGCTAATAATCCTGGGTTTTGCTTAAAAAGCATCCTGAAAATGTTTTTGCAATAGGAAATGGGTCCACAAATGCAAGAAGTTGCTGACGCTCTGCGTCTTGACACTGAACTTTCCGCTGATAGTGCAGCGTATATTGAAGAACTTTATGAGCAGTATCTGACTGCTCCAGACTCAGTGGGTGCTGACTGGAGAGCGTACTTCGATAAATTCCCAAAAGGTGATCAACCACACAGTAATGTACGTGAGCAATTCCTACTTTTAGGTCGCAATTCAAGCCGTATTCAGCCTATTGTTCAGTCGACAGTCAGCTCAGAGCATGAACGTCGTCAAATTGGCGTGCTACAGCTGATTGCTGCGTACCGTAACCGTGGCCACCAGAAAGCAAAACTGGATCCATTAGGTTTGGCGAAGCGTGAAGTTGTGCCTGATCTAGATCTTGCTGCGCATGGTTTGACTCAGTCTGACTTAGACACAGTATTCAATACTGGTAACCTGGCGATCGGTAAAGAAGAAGCGACTTTGGCTGAAATGGTTCAGTCAATGGAAGCCACTTACTGTGGTTCAATCGGTGCTGAATACATGCACATCGTGGACACCAAAGAAAAACGTTGGATTCAACAACGTCTAGAAAGTGCACGCGGTCAATATGGCTTCAATGCTGATCAAAAGAAACATGTCCTTGAGCGTTTAACTGCGGCTGAAGGCCTAGAAAAATATCTTGGTAATAAATTCGTTGGTGCCAAACGTTTCGGCGTTGAAGGTGGTGAAGCATTCATCCCGATGGTCAACGAAATTATTCAGCGTGCAGGTTCTGTAGGCTGTAAAGAAGTTGTGATCGGTATGCCTCACCGCGGCCGTTTAAACCTTCTTGTTAACATCATGGGTAAGAACCCGGCTGACCTGTTTGGTGAGTTCGAAGGTAAGTCTATTCACAAGAAAGGTTCTGGTGACGTTAAGTATCACCAGGGCTTCTCTTCAAACGTGATGACTCCAGGTGGCGAAGTTCACTTGGCATTGGCGTTTAACCCGTCACACCTTGAAATCGTTGGCCCTGTGGTTGAAGGTTCAGTACGTGCACGTCAAGTACGTCGTAAAGACATTGGCGGCGATGACGTATTGCCACTAATCGTACACGGTGATGCTGCATTTGCAGGTCAGGGCGTTAACCAGGAAACTTTCCAGATGTCACAAACTCGCGGTTATACCGTGGGTGGTACAGTGCACATTGTAATTAACAACCAGGTTGGTTTCACGACGTCTGATCCACGTGACGCACGTTCTACAGAATACTGTACTGACATCGCAAAAATGATTCAGGCACCAATCTTCCATGTGAATGGTGATGATCCTGAAGCTGTGGTGTTCATTTCACAATTGGCACATGACTTCCGTCATACCTTCCGTAAAGACGTTGTGATTGACATGTTCTGCTACCGTCGTCGTGGTCATAACGAAGCGGATGAGCCAGCTGCAACTCAACCAATGATGTATCAAGTGATTAACAAGAAAGCGACTACGCGTACGCTTTATGCGGATCAATTGGTACAACAGGGTGTTCTTGATCGCGCAAGTGCAGATCAAATGGTTGAAAACTACCGTGCAGACCTGGAAGCGGGTAATCACGTTGCCAATGCACTGGTACTTGAACCAAACAAAAAAATGTTTGTGGATTGGACTCCTTACTTAGGTCATGAGTACACAGACGAGTGGGATACAACTTTCCCAATCGAACGTCTAAAAGAGCTTGGCAAGAAAATGCGTGAGCTTCCTGAAGGCTTCGTGATGCAGCGTCAAGTTGCAAAAGTAATTGATGACCGTCTGAAAATGCAAACGGGTGAAATGCCTCTGAACTGGGGTGCTGCTGAAACTCTGGCGTATGCAACTGTACTAGATGATGGTTACTTGCTTCGTTTAACGGGTGAAGACGTAGGTCGTGGTACTTTCTCACACCGTCATGCAAAACTGCATAATCAGGTAGATGGTTCAACTTATCTTCCACTGTGTAACCTGAAAGAAAACCAGCCGCGTACTGCAATCTATGACTCTTTGTTGTCAGAAATGGCTGTATTGGCATTTGAATATGGTTATGCGACGACTCTTCCTAAGAGTTTGATCATCTGGGAAGCACAATTCGGTGACTTCGCAAACTGTGCACAGGTTGTCATTGACCAGTTCATCTCATCTGGTGAAACCAAATGGGAGCGTGTATGTGGCTTAACTATGCTTCTTCCACACGGTTTTGAAGGTCAAGGTCCAGAACATTCATCTGCACGTTTGGAACGTTTCTTGCAGCTATGTGCTGAAGACAACATGCAAGTCATCACACCGACTACGCCTGCGCAGATTTTCCACGCATTACGTCGTCAAGCGATTCGTCCAATCCGTAAGCCATTGATTGTTACTTCGCCGAAATCTTTACTTCGTCACAAGCTTGCTGTATCTAGCCTTGAAGAGCTTGCAAACGGTACATTCCAAACCGTGATTGATGAAGTAGACAACATCAACAAGTCAGATGTAACCCGTCTGGTTCTGTGTGGTGGTAAGGTGTATTACGACCTAGTTGAAAAACGTCGTGAAAAAGAATTGAACAACACTGCAATTGTACGTATTGAACAATTATATCCATACCCAGAAAAACGCCTGGCAGAAGTGCTTGCGCAATATCCAAACGTTAAAGAACTTGTTTGGGCGCAAGAAGAACCGAAGAACCAAGGCGCTTGGTTGTTCATCGCACCGCGTCTATATGACGACGTGATGAAAGCGGGTAAACAAGTACGTATTAGCTATGCAGGCCGTGAAGCTTCTGCTGCACCGGCATGTGGTTCACCATATTTGCATGCAAAACAACAAGCTCAGCTCATCAACGACGCGCTTGCGATCGACGCTGAATAATCCAGGAGATTCTAAGTAATGGCAACCGAAATTAAAGCACCGGTATTCCCAGAGTCAGTTGCGGACGGTACGATCGCAACTTGGCACAAACAACCAGGTGAAGCAGTGTCACGTGATGAAGTGATCTGCGATATTGAGACTGATAAAGTTGTTTTAGAAGTTGTTGCTCCTGCAGACGGTACACTTGCATCTATTATTAAAGGTGAAGGCGATACTGTTCTTTCAGCTGAAGTCATTGCACAGTTTGAAGAAGGTGCTGTTTCTGGCGCTACACAAACTCAAGCAGTTCAGTCTGAAGAGAAAGTTGAACAAGCTGCTGCGCAAACTGAAGCGGGTAATGCACCGATCGTTGAACGTCAACAAGTACAGGATCAGGCTCCAGCAGTGCGTAAAGCATTGACTGAATCTGGTGTTGCAGCTGCTGACGTTGCAGGTACAGGCCGTGGCGGTCGCATCACGAAAGAAGATGTGGCAAATCATCAAGCGAAACCGGCAGCACCTGCAGCGCAACCATTAAGCGTTGCAGTGGGCGAGCGTATCGAAAAACGTGTTCCTATGACTCGCCTTCGTAAGCGTGTTGCTGAACGTTTACTTGCAGCGACTCAAGAAACTGCAATGTTGACCACGTTCAACGAAGTGAACATGAAACCAATCATGGAAATGCGTGCTCAATACAAAGATGTATTCGAGAAGCGTCATGGTGCGCGTCTTGGCTTCATGTCATTCTTCGTTAAAGCAGCAACTGAAGCACTTAAACGCTATCCAGCGGTAAATGCTTCAATTGATGGCGATGACATCGTGTATCACGGTTACTACGACATCGGTGTTGCAGTTTCATCTGAGCGTGGTCTAGTGGTTCCTGTTCTTCGTGATACAGACCGCATGAACTATGCTGAAGTTGAAAATGGCATCCGTGCATATGCTGGCAAGGCACGTGACGGTAAACTGGGTATCGAAGATATGACTGGCGGTACATTCACCATTACTAATGGTGGTACTTTCGGTTCATTGCTTTCTACACCAATTCTAAATACGCCACAAACTGCGATTCTGGGTATGCACAAAATCCAGGAACGTCCGATGGCGGTGAATGGTCAAGTAGAAATCTTGCCAATGATGTACCTTGCACTGTCTTATGACCACCGTTTAATCGATGGTAAAGAAGCAGTTGGTTTCCTTGTAACAATCAAAGAATTGTTAGAAGAGCCAGCGCGTCTTATCCTTGATCTTTAATTTTTAAGAATATATTTATGGGCTTAGGGAAAAAACTCTAGGCCCATTTTTGGAGATAAACATGTCTCAATTCGATTTAGTCGTAATTGGTGGTGGCCCGGGCGGCTACGAAGCAGCAATTCGTGCAGCTCAACTTGGTTTTAAAGTTGCGTGTATCGAAAAACGTATTCATAAAGGTAAACCATCTTTAGGGGGTACTTGCTTAAACGTCGGTTGTATCCCGTCTAAAGCTTTACTTGATTCTTCACATCGTTATGAAGATACAGTTCAACATCTAGATGACCATGGTATTACGACTGGTGAAGTTAAATTCGATCTTTCTAAAATGCTGGCTCGTAAAGACAAAGTTGTAGATCAATTGACTGGCGGTATCGATCAGTTACTTAAAGGTAATGGCATCGAGTGGTTAAAAGGCACGGGTAAACTGCTTGCAGGTAAAAAAGTAGAATTTGTTTCTCACGAAGGTGAAACTCAAGTTTTAGAGCCTAAATATGTGATTCTTGCGACGGGTTCTGTACCAGTAAATATTCCAGTGGCTCCTGTAGATCAAGACTTAATTGTTGATTCTACTGGCGCGCTTGAATTCCCAGAAGTACCTAAGCGTTTAGGTGTAATTGGTGCGGGCGTGATCGGTCTTGAGCTTGGTTCTGTATGGCGTCGTCTTGGTGCTGAAGTTGTTGTATTTGAAGCAATGGATGCATTCTTACCAATGGCTGATAAAGCATTGGCAAAAGACTTCCAAAAACTGTTGACTAAGCAAGGTATGGATATCCGTATCGGTGCAAAAGTTGCAGGTACTGAAATCAATGGTCGTGAAGTAACGGTTAAATATAACCAAGCTGGTGAAGACAAAACTGAAACTTTCGATAAATTGATCGTTTGTGTCGGTCGTCGCGCATATGCTGAAGGTTTATTGGCTGATGATTCAGGCATTAAATTGACTGAACGCGGTTTGGTTGAAGTCAACGATTGGTGTGCAACTTCAGTTGAAGGCGTATACGCAATTGGTGACTTGGTACGTGGTCCAATGCTTGCGCATAAAGCAATGGAAGAAGGCGTAATGGCGGTTGAGCGTATTCACGGTCATGCTGCACAAGTGAACTATGACACCATTATTTCTGTAATTTACACACATCCGGAAGCGGCGTGGGTAGGTTTAACAGAACAGCAAGCGACTGAAAAAGGTCACGAAGTTAAAACGGGTCAATTCGGTTTTGCTGTGAACGGTCGTGCCTTAGCTGCGGGTGAAGGTGCCGGTTTCGTGAAGTTTGTTGCTGATGCAAAAACGGATCGTTTACTCGGTATGCACGTGATTGGACCTGCTGCGTCTGATATCGTTCACCAAGGTATGATCGCGCTTGAGTTTGTATCTTCAGTTGAAGATCTTCAGTTGATGACTTTCGGTCACCCGACATTCTCTGAAGTGGTACATGAAGCTGCACTTGCAGTTGATGGGCGTGCGATTCACGCGATCCAACGTAAGCGTAAGTAATTCGAAAAAAGAGCGACTTAGGTCGCTCTTTTTACATTTCATGGTTGTTTTTATTGGAACAATCATCTAAAAATAAAGATAACGATTTTAAGAAATGCTGGTGCTGCTTTGACGGACGTCTGGGTGCTAGTGGGTTATAACAAGGCAAAGAAGTAATAAAAGGTTATTCAATGAATTTACATGAGTATCAAGCAAAAGCGCTATTAAAAAAATATGGTATGCCTGTGCAGGAAGGAATACTTGCCACCAATGCCGATGAAACGGTGCATGCTTTCGAGCAGCTGGGTGGAAAGTTCGCAGTATTGAAAGCACAGGTGCATGCGGGTGGCCGGGGTAAGGCTGGTGGGGTAAAAGTGGTGAAATCGGCTGCCGAGGCTGCTGAATATGCCAACCAGATTATTGGTTCACGCTTGGTGACTTATCAAACGGATGCCAATGGTCAGCCAGTCAATAGCATTTTAGTCTCGGAAGATGTTTATCCGGTTGAGCGCGAGCTGTACTTGGGCGCTGTTGTAGATCGCTCGACTCGCCGCATCACTTTTATGGCATCAACTGAGGGCGGTGTTGAAATTGAGAAAGTGGCCGAAGAAACCCCTGAAAAAATTATTAAAGTTGAAGTTAATCCTTTAGTCGGTCTAATGCCATTTCAGGCGCGTGAAGTTGCTTTTGCACTTAAACTCAAAGATGGACAAATTAATCAGTTTGTTAAAGTCATGACGGCTGCTTATCAGGCATTTATAGAGAATGATTTTGCACTTTTCGAAATCAATCCGTTGTCTGTGCGTGAAAATGGCGACATTCTGTGTGTTGATGCCAAAATCGGAATTGATTCAAATGCGCTGTACCGTTTGCCTGAAGTGGCGGCACTACGTGATAAGTCTCAAGAAAATGAACGTGAGTTAAAAGCGTCTGAGTTTGATCTGAACTATGTGGCTTTAGAGGGTAACATTGGTTGTATGGTCAATGGTGCCGGTCTTGCCATGGCAACCATGGATATTATTAAGCTTTATGGCGGTCAACCAGCCAACTTCCTGGATGTTGGTGGTGGTGCAACCAAAGAGCGCGTGATTGAAGCCTTCAAAATTATCCTTGCAGATAGCTCTGTACAGGGCGTATTAATCAATATTTTTGGTGGAATTGTACGTTGTGACATGATTGCTGAAGCAATTATTGCAGCGGTTCAGGAAGTAAATGTGACTGTTCCAGTGGTTGTTCGCCTTGAAGGCAACAATGCGGAACTGGGCGCGAAATTACTGGATGAATCAGGTTTGAAATTGATTTCTGCAGACGGTCTTGCTGACGCTGCAGAAAAAATCGTTGCTGCTGTAAAAGCTTAAGGAGTATCTAACATGAGCGTATTAGTTAATAAAGACACTAAAGTATTGGTACAGGGCTTTACAGGTAAAAACGGTACATTCCATTCTGAACAGGCTTTGGCCTATGGTACCAAAGTTGTGGGTGGTGTAACCCCAGGTAAAGGTGGTCAAACCCATCTAGAATTGCCTGTATTTAATACCATGCGTGAAGCGGTGAAAGAAACAGGTGCAGATGCTTCGGTGATTTATGTTCCGGCCCCCTTTGTACTGGATTCTATTGTTGAAGCGGTTGATTCTGGCATTGAGTTAATTGTGGTGATCACTGAAGGTGTACCGACCATCGACATGCTTAAAGCCAAGCGTTATCTGGAAACCAATGGTAATGGCACACGTCTCATCGGACCAAACTGTCCGGGTATTATTACGCCAGGTGAATGTAAGATCGGGATCATGCCGGGACATATTCATCAGCCGGGTAAAATCGGGATTATCTCGCGTTCAGGCACATTGACTTATGAGGCTGTGGCGCAAACTACAAAACTCGGTTTAGGTCAGTCGACCTGTATCGGGATTGGTGGTGACCCGATTCCGGGCATGAACCAGATTGACTGCTTGAAACTGTTCCAGGAAGATCCACAAACTGAAGCTATCATTATGATTGGTGAGATTGGCGGTACTGCGGAAGAAGAAGCTGCGGAATATATTCAATCGAATGTGACTAAGCCAGTTGTTGGTTATATTGCGGGTGTGACTGCACCTAAAGGCAAACGTATGGGTCACGCAGGTGCGATTATTTCAGGTGGTAAGGGCACAGCAGAAGAAAAGTTTGCTGCCTTTGAGCGTGCGGGTATGGCGTATACACGTAGTCCAGCCGAACTTGGTTCAACCATGCTGCAAGTATTAAAAGATAAAGGTTTAGTTTGATATTCACATTAGACCTTTAATAAAAAAGCTCCCAGATGGGAGCTTTTTTATATCTCAGTCTATTTTTAAGTTTTAGCTTTAAGGCTTTGGGTCATCCCATTAATATCTCCACCCTGAATACCGAGCTCACTCATCAGGCTGTCAATGAGCGGTGCCTGGCTACGATAACGCAGGGCGCTATTCACCACCTGATCTGAAAGAGCAACATTACTATTCTCATGATGGGCATCTGCCTGACAGGCACCGGCATGACCGCCATGTAGGCCATTCACCTGGAGAATCTTGATATCATCAATATTCTCCATTGGCTTGACACTTTCTCTGATAATTTCAGGCAAGTATTTCAGCACGGCCAGACGAATCTGCATTTCGACCTGTTCAGGTGACAGGACGTTATTGGCTTCATTGACCGCACGTGTACCTTCAGCATCCACCTGATACTGTTTCTCCATTGCCTGAGCCAATAGAATTTTCGCATCCGCTTCGCCCTTGGCTTTAAGGCGGACTTTTTCTGCTTCCGCCTCAGCCGCAATCCGCACTGCTTCTGCATCATCTGCTGCCGCTTGTTTGCCAGCTTCAGCGGCAACTGTAATGGCAATTGCATCTTTTTCAGCATGTTCTTTGGCTGCGACCAGCTCAACTGCCTTTTGACGCTCTGCTTGCTGGATTTGACGTACGGTGATGACTTCTTCTTCCGCTTTTACCGCTTGTGCACGCGCCTGATCGGCTTGGGCTTTAGCTTCAGATTCAGCACGTGATTTTTCCGCAATGGCAATGGCGCGGTCCTGTTCAGCGAGTTCAATGGTTTTCTTTTGCTCGACCTGTGCTTTTTGAATCAGCTGAGCCTTTTGAATATTTTCATTTTCGACATCACGGGCGGCCAAAATACGCTTGAGTTCGACTTCTCGTTCAGCGGCAATTTGTGCTTCTTCTGCTTCACGTTTTTTGCCGGCTTCCTGAGCGGCAATTTCAGCCAGCTGTTCAGCACGGCGAATGGCAATTTCACGTTCTTGTTGCAGCTTGGCATATTCTTCTTCACGAATAATTTGCAGGCGCGCCTGTTCAGCTTCCAGATTTTTGGTTTTGATCGCCAGATCGGTATCCTGTTCAATGTGGTTACGCTTGCGGCGACGATCTTCAATGGTTTCAGTGAGCTTGGTCAGACCTTCAGCATCAAATGCATTTTGCGGGTTGAAGTATTTAAATCCGGTCTGATCCAGTCCGGTTAGGGAAACCGTTTCAAGCTCCAGACCATTTTTATGTAAATCTTCCGAAACGACTTGCTGTACTTTTTGTACGAAATCGACGCGTTTTTCATGCAGTTCTTCCATGGCCATTTCTGCAGCCACTGCGCGCAGTGAATCAACGAACTTACCTTCCACCAGATTTTTTAGTTCATTCGGTGACATGGTTTTTTGACCAAGGGTTTGTGCTGCGGTGGCAATTGAATCTGCGGTAGGTTTGACTCGGACATAGAATTCGGCCATGACATCGACTCGCATACGGTCACGGGTAATCAGTGCCTGATCATCAGCACGGCGGACTTCAAGACGTAGGGTATTCATATTTACTGGAATGATTTCATGTAACACCGGAAGCACGATTGCGCCTCCACCTAAAATCACTTTTTCTCCACCCCAACCGGTACGTACAAAGGAAATTTCCTTGCTTGAACGACGGTATAAACGTGCAATGATGAGACCGAAGGTCACCAGTGCTACAAAAATAATTCCCGCAATAATTGAAATATTATATAAATCAAATGTTAACATTGTTATAAAGTCTCAATTGAGTGCTAGCTAAATAAAATTAAAGTGCAATGGCTTGAAAGCCGTTCTTGGTTTTGTGGGTTAGAACTACATTCTGACCTTGATTTAAAATTTGATTGTTTTCTGGTTCAACCAGCACATAATGGGTCTGGCCATGTTGATCCCGGACTTTGGCTTGTGCTGGAGAATTCATTTTGGCATCTCCGAGAATAATGGTCGCGGTACGTCCGATGAGTTCATCACTATGAATCGCAGAGGTTTCATCTTGGGGCAGGAGTTTACTGGCGGCCATGGCAAGAAAGCGCACCACAGGCATACACAGAAACAGGCAGGCCGGAGAAATCAGCCAGACATTAAACAGCTGGCTGGTCAGGCGTTCAAATATTCCCTGAATCAATAAACCGCTTAACCCATAACTGGTCAGAAAAATGATTAGCCAGATAAATAAAGGCAGACGCCCCAGATATAACCAGTCAAATACTTTGCTGAAAACACCGGGAGACTGATCCGGACTTATTTCCGGTTGCAGAGAATCTTCAGGTAAAAACTGTTCGAAGATATGCTGAGAGCCGCCGCCGAGCAGCAATAGAATACATTCTAGAGCAGCAAACATCAGCATTAGGCTCAGGCTAATACTAAATACGATATTTGATGGATGCGTAAACAGTTCCCACATTTCTTTATCTCTATAATTATGTTTTTAGGAAAAGTGTCTGAAAGTTTTTATTGATATAATGATAACAGTAATTGCTGATTTTGTATGCAAAAAAATAACAAAAAACCTTATAAACAAGGATTGAATATATTGATTATTTAATAATTATTGAACTATTAAAATTAATAATAAACTATAAGTTAAATGGATGTTTGAGCAAGTGATGCCATATCGGCAATAGGAATTCTGAATAGGACAGTACTCTGTGTGTGCTTGCCTGAGAAAGATATAGAGATACATCGACCTGAGTATCTCTAAATTTTTCTGTTCAAGCCTAAAGCAGGGCAGTCTGAATCCGGACTTTCATATCTAAAGTCTGTTGCAGAATATAGTGTTGCATCCATTTGACCTGTTCGCCCATAGGATTGACCTTGACTGCAGTATTCAGGAAATTCAGATCAGGCTGCTTGAAAAGCTGCTCTTGCAAGGTTTGCTCCAAAATCTGGCTGTTGGTTGTCAAAGGTAATGCCACCAGATAGAACGCTTTAGGATAATTATAAAAGGCATATAATAAGTTAAAGGCTTTTTGATCACCTTTGAGGTTGCCAGCACCGATTTCGTAAGCTGCGTTCTGGTTGCTATAAGTAACGCCGATTAGAAATTCCCAATGACCTTCTTGCAAACGCAGACCAAACTGTAATCCGATTTGATCCGCGGTCAGCTCGTGTTGCAGATAGATATTTAAAGGCTTGCCATCATCACTGAAAGGTTCTTGCAAGACCAAAATATTTTGCTGGTGCTGATAAATATAACCAGCAAGCTGGGCCTGTTCCAGACGGGTTTTTACAGTGGTGAGATCAAAAGCGCTATAGGGCATAAACGAAGTATATCACTAGGGAGAATTGGGTCTTACTCTAGTAATTTTTTAACTATTTGAGAACCACTACTTTAGATTATTTTCCTAGGATTTTATTGGTTTAGCGACAGGTTAATATATACCTATACCACACAATATTCTCGCTTGAATTGTGCAAATCATTGATTCATAAAAACTGATATTCATTATTGATGAATTTTTATATGAGCTTTTGATATATCAATATCATAAAACAAGCAATGAATAGGATAAGTAAATCACTATAATGAATATAAATTTTCAAAAGTGTCATAAGTACACGTTTTTCTAAGCTGGTGTTGTCCATGTCGTTAAATGAGGAAAGACTTACTCATCTCAAACAGCTTGAAGCTGAGAGTATTCATATCATCCGCGAAGTTGCTGCCGAGTTTGAAAATCCGGTCATGCTGTATTCGATTGGTAAAGATTCGGCGGTCATGCTGCATCTTGCGCTAAAAGCGTTCTACCCAGCAAAACTTCCATTTCCATTATTACATGTCGATACAGGCTGGAAGTTTAAAGACATGATCACTTTCCGGGATAACATGGCGAAAACCCATGGTTTCGATTTGATCGTGCATCAGAATAAAGAAGGGGTTGAGGCAGGTATTAACCCGTTCGACCATGGTAGTTCTAAATATACCGACATCATGAAAACTCAGGGCTTAAAACAGGCTCTGGATAAATACGGTTTTGATGCTGCTTTTGGTGGCGCGCGCCGTGATGAAGAAAAATCACGTGCCAAAGAGCGTGTTTATTCATTCCGTGATTCGAAACATCGCTGGGATCCGAAAAACCAGCGTCCAGAACTTTGGAATCTTTATAACGGTAAAGTGAATAAAGGCGAAAGTATCCGTGTATTCCCGTTATCTAACTGGACTGAGCTGGATATCTGGCAATACATCTATTTGGAAAGTATTCCATTGGTACCGCTTTATTTGGCTGCAGAACGTCCTGTGGTTGAACGTAGTGGCACACTTATTATGGTTGATGATGAACGTATGCCTTTAAAAGAAGGTGAAGTTCCACAAATGAAATCGGTACGTTTCCGTACTTTGGGTTGTTATCCATTAACAGGTGCTGTGGAATCTACAGCCAATACCTTGCCGGAAATTATTCAGGAAATGTTGCTGGCAACCAGTTCTGAGCGTCAAGGTCGTATGATTGACCATGATGAAGCAGGCTCGATGGAGAAGAAGAAGCAGGAAGGCTACTTCTAATTTAATCTCCCCCCTTGCGCAGCAATGCTGCTCACCTCTTTAAAAAGAGGGGGAACTCCTAAATCAGAACGGAGATAAAGTCCCTCTTTATTAAAGAGGGATTTAGGGAGATTAAAAAAAGATTCAAAACAACCGATTTCTAAAGAATATGTGGAGCTTTGAGCGATGTCTCATCAATCTGATTTAATCAGCCAAGATATCTTGGGCTATCTGAAACAACATGAAAATAAAGACCTGTTGCGTTTCCTGACTTGCGGTAACGTGGACGATGGTAAATCGACGTTAATCGGTCGTCTGCTGTACGATTCAAAATTGATTTATGAAGATCAATTACAGGCTGTGACCCGTGACTCGAAAAAAGTCGGTACGACAGGTGATGCACCTGACTTGGCACTTCTGGTTGATGGTTTACAAGCAGAGCGTGAGCAAGGCATTACCATTGATGTGGCCTATCGTTATTTCTCGACAGAAAAGCGTAAGTTCATCATCGCGGATACGCCGGGACATGAACAGTACACCCGTAACATGGCGACAGGTGCGTCGACTTGTGACCTTGCGATCATTTTGATTGATGCGCGTTATGGCGTGCAAACCCAGACGCGTCGTCATACCTTTATTGCGAGTTTGCTCGGGATCAAGAACATCATTGTTGCAATCAATAAGATGGACTTGGTGGAATTCTCTGAAACGCGTTTCAATGAAATCCAGGCTGAATATGCGGCATTCGTTGCACAATTGGGCGACCGTAAACCAAGCAATATCATCTTTACGCCTATTTCTGCATTGAATGGCGATAACGTGGTGAACAAGTCAGCCAATACGCCATGGTACACTGGTGAAACGCTGATGGGTACACTTGAATCGGTGGAAATTAACCGTAGTTCAGCGAAGCAGGATTTCCGTTTCCCTGTGCAATACGTGAACCGTCCAAACCTCGACTTCCGTGGTTTCTGCGGTACGATCGCACTTGGCGATATCAATGTTGGCGATACCGTAACAGCATTACCTTCTGGTAAATCATCGACTGTCAAAGAAATTGTCACTTTTGATGGCAATCTTGAGCATGCAGTTGCAGGTCAGGCAGTGACTTTAACGCTTAACGATGAAATTGATATTTCACGTGGTAACGTGTTAATTCGTGCGGATCAAGCTGTTCCAAATATTTCCCGTTCAGTTCAAGCGACTGTTGTGTGGATGGCAGATCAACCACTTGTACTGGGTAAGCTGTACAACATCAAGATTGGTACGCAAACCGTTCCGGCAAAAGTAACGGCAATTCATTACCGTACCAACGTTAACACATTGGAAAAAGTTCAGGTGGATAAACTTGAGCTAAATGCAATCGCCAATGTGACTGTTGAATTTGATGCACCAGTGGTCTTTGACCGTTATCAAGACAGCCGTTTCACCGGTTCGTTTATCTTCATCGATCGTTTGAATAACGTGACGATTGGTGCTGGTATGGTGGAAGAATCAGTTGAATGGTCTGCACACGATGAGCCTGTCACTGCAGAAGCACGTGCGGCACGTTTGGGCCAAAAACCTGCTGCGGTGACTGTATCTGGTAAAGCTTTGGAAAATGCTCAGGCGCTAGAAAGCTTGCTGATTCAGCAAGGGATCGTTGCTATTGCTAAAGCAGGTTTGAATGCGGAGCAGGTTGCACTGGTTCGTGAAACTGGTGTGGTTGTGATTACCGATGCTGCTGAAGGTACAGACACGACTTTAACCGTAGATACAGTTGAAGAACTTGCTGAGAAGATTGTGGAATTGGTTCGTCTTTAAGACTGGACTGATTTGAAGAAACCCGCTGAAAAGCGGGTTTTTTATTGCCTAAATTTTGATTGCATGAAAATCATTCGATTAGTCAAAATGTGATCTTTCAATTTACTAGTCAATTAATACAATACTCCCTAGATTTGGGGAATATATGAAAAAATTAATATTGCTGGCTGGCTGGTGTGTGGCTTTTGGAGCTGAAGCCAAACAGAGCAGCCAAAGCGTTGAAGCAATCAAGCAAAAAATAATCCAGCAGTCGATTGAGAATTATCCGGGAAATTGTCCGTGTCCTTACAATACTGCAAGTAATGGTAGTCGTTGTGGTAAGCGTAGTGCTTATAATCGTGCAGGCGGATATGCGCCGCTGTGTTATCCGGAAGATGTGAGTGATCGAATGGTAAAGGAATATAAAGGGCGTAGTTAACTAAAGGCTCCGTATTTAGATAGTGAGCTAAAAAAAATATTTTTGTTAGATTTGGCTTCACATGGGTAATTATTCATAAGAATCATTGAGGACTAAGGCCAGAATTGCTTTCATTTCGGTTAAACTTTTCACGCCTGCAATCCTTTTAATAATTTCTCCATTTCTAAAAATAAGCGTAGAAGGCAAACCATAGGCATTATAGCGCAAGGTTAAAATCGGAGACTGATCCACATTGATCTTGCCAAATTTAACTTCAGGATTTACCTCAGCATAGTATGTCGCCAGTTCGGCAAAGATCGGAAAATTCTGAACACAGGGCTTGCACCAGTCTGCATAAAAGCGAATCACGGCAAAACCTTCAAACCACTCAAAATCACTGTAATTGTTTTCGTTATATTCGATCACTTGGGTCATGGTTGGCCTATTATCAATTTCCTGAATAGTCCCCCGATTATACATAAGTCCGATGTAGCTTCATTCCTCATGCTAACTATGTTCAAATAAGTCCAAGATATATGAAATGCATAGATTAGGGAAAGAAATCATGTCGCAACAAACCATGCAGCAAGTCATTATTACAGAACCAGGTGGTGTCGATAAACTCGCTTATGAAACGGTGACTTTACCTGAACCTAAAGCAGATGAAGTTCTGGTGAAAGTTCATGCCTTTGGTATTAACCGTCCAGATATCCTGCAGCGTCAAGGCTTATATCCGATGCCGAAAGGGGTAACGCCAGTTCCTGGCCTGGAAGTGGCAGGTGAGGTGGTTGCGATTGGTAGTGATGTAAGTCAGTTTAAAGTTGGTGATCAAGTCTGTGGTTTGACCAATGGTGGCGGTTATGCGGAATATTGCGTCATACCTGAAAGCCAGACCTTGAATATTCCTGAAGGCGTAAGTTTTGTACAGGCAGCGGCCATTCCTGAAACTTTCTTTACTGTATGGGCGAACGTGTTCCAGATGGGTAAGGCCAAAGCAGGGGAAACTGTACTGGTACATGGTGGAACGAGCGGGATTGGTACGACTGCTTTAATGTTGTGTAAATCACTCGGAATCAAAACTTTTGCAACTGTCGGTTCAGATGAAAAAGTTGCGGCTATTTCTGATTTAACCACGGCTATTAATTATAAAACTCAGGACTTTGAGCAAGTTATTAATGAAGCCACTGACAATGGTGGTGTCGATGTCATTTTAGATATGGTCGGTGCACCATATTTAGAGCGTAATTTGAATTTGTTGCGCCGTGATGGATGTCTGGTCTATATCGCTTTCTTGGGTGGTGCCAAGGCCAAAGAAGTCAAACTGGGTCAGATCATGATGAAACGTCTGACCATTACCGGTTCGACCATGCGTGCACGCAGCACGGCTGAAAAAGCGGAAATTGCACAAGGCCTGAAAGAGCAGATTGCACCATTGTGGGCAAAAGGCGAATGTCTCCCGATGATCTATAAAACGTTTAAGTTCGATCAGATTCAGGATGCCCATGCCACAATGGATACTGGAGAGCATGTGGGTAAAGTTGTAGTTGAAATTATTTAATACGAGATAAGTGATTCAAAAAAAGCCAGTAATTTTACTGGCTTTTTTTAATTTTAAGTAAAATATTATTACAAATAAATATATAAAATCTTGAATAAAAATTAAAAAATGTTAACTGTTCGACACAACCTGTCAATTATGACACGTAAATTGCATGTATAGATAATTCCGACCAAATGGTTAAACATTCACATGAATGTGAGAGGGAAAATAAGATGAAAATTATTTCAACAGCATATAGTTCAAAACATAGTTTAAGAGCATTACGACGTATTCATAAAATGATTATTCGCGGAACCATCAGCTGGGTAGAGTTACATAAAATGTATCGGGCGATGCTGCATCTGGAGCGTTATATAGAAAGATTAACAATACAAAATCGTTATTCAAGCAAGAAAGCATCCAGAAAATCCAAATAAGATCTTGTATTTTTAGGGTGAATAAAGGGTCAAGATCTGATGCAAAAAAATATCTTAGACTTTGTCCTAATATTATTCATTGATCGGCATTCAGTATAATCATTCAACATCTAGCGATAAATAAGTACATGAGAATGTATTAAGTGGGGATTTATGAAGCGCCCAGCTTCAACACATGAGCGTCTTGCAGAGCGTTTAGCCAGAATTTTGACCAAATTAAACGTCGGATATCAACTCCGGGCTGCAGAGCTAGCTGCAGAATTTCAGGTCAGCACCCGCACCATTGAGCGTGATTTTGATCGTCTAGGCTCTTACTTACCCTTACTTCAAGATGAACAGAAACGATATTATCTGGAACCCTCTTATTTAGGGCGGTTTAAATTGCAGGATATCCAGACTTTTGCCCAGCTTTCGGGGATCAGTGAGTTGTATCCGGCGTTGGATATGTCTTTTATGCGTGAACTGCTGGATGAGCGGGCAAATCAGGTATTTTCGGCAAAAGGCTATTATTTTGAAGATGCCAAACAGTTTGCCGAACATTTCAAGTTGCTTGCAAGCGCAATCTATAAACGTCAGCAGGTTGAGTTGCAATATTCAGATCAATTGCGAATCATTAAGCCTTATCGCTTGATTCACCATCATGGTATCTGGTATCTGGTGGGTGTAGATCAGGACAAGTTGCGCACCTATCGCTTAAGTCAGGTGCAACAACTCAAGCTGGTTTCTGAGGTGGAGAGCTTTGCGCATGATCCTGAAATACTAAAAATACTGGTAGATGAAGACAGCATCTGGTTTGGGCAGCAAAAGCAGCAAGTCTTAATCAAGGTACAACCTGAAGTCGCGGTCTTTTTTAAAGAGCGCCGTTTATTTCCAGAACAGCAGATCGAGCAGGAAACTGGGACTGGAGAGTTAGTGATTAGTTGCCAGATTCGTCACGAAATGCAGTTGTTGCCTTTGGTGCGTTACTGGTTGCCCTATGTGAAAATTATTGAGCCGATTCATTTTCAGCAGAAACTGGAACAGGATTTGCAAGGATATTTACGTTCTGCTGGATGATATTGAGAACGTAGAGCAGGGTAGCTTAATTAATGATCATGCTTTAAATGGAAATTTAATTTACTTATTTTTTTGATTTACTAAATTACAGGCATAAAAAAACCAGCTTTCGCTGGGTTCTTTATTTGCACCATCTTTCTGTAGTAGAAGAATGGTGCCCGAGGCCAGACTCGAACTGGCACGCTTTGTGGGCGGGGGATTTTAAATCCCCTGTGTCTACCGATTTCACCACTCGGGCTTTAACAAGATGGAGGCGGAGGTCGGAATCGAACCGGCGTCCACGGAGTTGCAGTCCGCTGCATGACCACTCTGCCACCCCGCCGCGTCTTGTTGATGCGTATATTAGCAAGCTCAGAAAAAAAAACAATAGTGTATTCATCTGTATGCGCATAAAAACATCATCTGGCGGAAAATATTTAAATTATTCATGTAGAATGTGCAAAATTGATTCATATCAACACTTGGGAGAAGTGCCGTGGCATTAGTTCTAGACGGTCGTGCATTGGCGAAGCAAATTGAAGCTGACTTGTTTACTCGCGTAGAAGCGCTGAAAGCAAAATCAGGTCGTACTCCAATTCTTGCGACGATTTTGGTAGGTGATGATGGTGCATCTGCAACTTATGTTCGCATGAAAGGCAATGCCTGCCGCCGTGTTGGTATGGATTCACTCAAAGTGGAACTTCCTAAAGAAACCACAACTGAAGAATTATTGGCTGAAATTGAAAAATTAAATGCAAATCCTGATGTGCACGGTATTCTGCTTCAGCACCCGGTTCCTGCGCAAATTGATGAGCGTGCCTGTTTCGATGCAATCTCGCTTGAAAAAGACGTAGATGGTGTCACTTGCCTGGGCTATGGTCGTATGGCAATGAGTGAGGCAGCCTATGGTTCAGCGACGCCTGCGGGTATTATGACTATCCTGAAAGAGAACAACATTGAAATCGCTGGTAAACATGCGGTAGTTGTAGGTCGTTCTGCAATTTTGGGTAAACCAATGGCTGCGATGCTGCTAGAAGCGAATGCAACCGTAACCATTTGCCATTCACGTACTCAAGATCTTGCAAGCTTTGTTAAGCAAGCGGACATCATTGTCGGTGCGGTAGGTAAGGCTGAATTGATTCAAAAAGACTGGATCAAACAAGGTGCAGTGGTTGTTGATGCTGGTTTCCATCCACGTGATGGCGGTGGTGTAGGTGATATTCAATTGGTTGGCATCGAAGAAATTGCTTCTGCTTACACACCAGTTCCGGGTGGTGTAGGTCCAATGACGATTACCACTTTAATCCGTCAAACGGTTGAAGCTGCTGAGAAAGCGCTAGGTTAATAAACAGACCTCTCCCTGACCCTCTCCTGAAAGGAGAGGGGAAGTTCATTGTGAAAATAATGGATGCTCCTTCTCCCTATGGGAGAAGGCTGGGATGAGGGTAATATCTAAAATATAAGAGTTCTTCTGACACATATAACGAATAAAAATCCAATGAGCTGTACTTTCCAATTTCCTAAAGCCCCTGAGCATTTACTCCAAGCCTTGCACCAAGTCATTCCGAATTGTGAATTAATGGCACAGCAACTGCCAGAAACACCGATTTCACTTTGGCTAATTCCACCCGTATTTCCAACTGATAAACTTGATGATGAAGTGATTCGTCGCATTTGGAATGATACGCCGTATTGGATATTCTGCTGGGCATCTGGACTGGCAATGGCACAATGGCTCCTAGCAGAACCGCATCATGTCAAAGATAAGGTAGTACTGGATTTTGGCGCGGGTTCAGGTGTAGTCGCGATTGCTGCAAAAATGGCAGGTGCCAAACGGGTCATCTGTTGTGACATTGACAAAGTCAGTCTGGATGCCTGTCGTGCCAATGCAGAGCTAAATGATGTCGAGCTTGAATATCTGGATGACCTATATAAGGCAGAGAAGGTGGATATTTTATTAGCCGCAGATGTGCTCTATGATCAATGTAACCGTTTCTTCCTGGATGAGTTTTTAAAATTTGCACCTGAGGTGTGGGTTGCAGACAGTCGGGTAAAAAACTTTAGTCATCCTCAATATGAAAAACTGGATGAGCGTAGTGCGACGACCTGGCCGGATTTGGATGAATCGCCCGAATTTCGTAATGTCAGTTTCTATAAAACACGTTAAATTTAAAAAATTAAAAAGGGCACTAGGCCCTTTTTGATTGTCTTACTCTGCTTAAGTAACGTAAGCGTCCGCTGAATCCCATGCCTATTTTTTAATTTTGGTCGGATTTCCAGCGGTGTGGCAGTAATTCTTCTATTTGGGTCACTTTATGTGTCGGCAGCCTTTTCAGCACATCACTGAGATAGGCATACGGATCCAGGCCATTCAGCTTTGCTGACTGGATTAAAGTCATGATATTTGCCGCTCGCTGACCACTACGCAGTGACCCAGCAAACAGCCAGTTCTTGCGTCCCAAGGCCCAAGGACGCATCTGGTTTTCCACCCAATTATTATCTATAGGTAGATTGCCATCATCCAGATAGCGGCTTAAAGCTGGCCAACGCTTCAGAGTGTAATTGATGGCCTTGGCGGTTGGAGAACTCGATGGCACAGTCAGTTGATGTTGGTTAAGCCATTCATACAGTTGTTGCATCACCGGTTGACTATGCTGTTGTCGGTATTCGCGGCGCTGTTCTGCCGTACCATCGGTCTTTTTCCTGAGTTCTGCTTCTATCGCATACAGTTTCTGAATCAGCACCAATGCCTGTTCAGCGACCTGACTTTTCCCGGTCACATACAGTTCATGGAATTTACGACGTGCATGGGCCATGCAGCCCACCTCAATGACCTGGCCTGATTTAAAGCGTGCTTTATAACCACTGTAATCATCACAGACCAGATAGCCCTGCCAGCCTTTCAAGAACTCTTCAGCATGCTGGCCTGAACGACTATCTTGAAAGTCATAGATCACTGCCTGAACTGGATTGTACTGTGTGGTGGCATAGGCCCAGACATAACCTTTCTTCGGTTTTTTCTCATTCTCACCCATCCGCATAATGGTGACTGGTGTTTCATCTGCATGCAGCACCTGCTGTTGCAGCACCACCTCTTTTAAGGCATTGGCCAGAGGCTCCAGTTCTACACCGCAGCGACCAATCCAGTCAGATAATGTGGATCTGGACAGATCAACACCTGCGCGTAGAAAGATCAGGCGCTGACGGTACAGCGGCAAATGATCGGCATACTTCGATACCAGCACATGGCTGAGCAATTCAGGACTGGCAATACCTTTATCAATCACATAGGCGGGCATCGCTTGCTGAGTCAGGGTGTCGCACTGATCACAGACCCATTTGCCACGGACATGCTGTTCCTTGTAGAATTGTGCCGGTCTGAAATGCAGTTTTTCACTGATATCTTCGCCGATACGACGTAACTGGCAGCCACAACTGCATTGGGTTGATGCAGGTTCATGCTCAATACGGATGGTGTGTAGATGATCTGGCAGCAGTCGACGTTTAGGTTTGTTGACTGTGGCTTTCTGTGTCGCTGCATCGGTTTTATCTGCATTTAATCGTTCTAATTCCAGATCAACGGCTGCGATATCTTCTTCGACCGCTTCGTCCCATAGATGGATTTGTTTTGCGGTGAGATGTTCGTTTTTACTGCCGAATTTATGCTTTTTAAACAGCGCCAGTTCATGCTCGTATTTTTGAGTGAGAACAGAGAGGTGTTGAACTTTGGCATCCAATTCTTGATTTGATTGCGCCAGAGACTGATGCTGCAGAGCCAACTGTCTGGTGAATTCCAGTAGTTGTTCATGGGTCAGTTGGCTTAAGTCAGGCAGCGTATTCATGACCGCAGTATGCCTGAGGTCATGAAGAGAATGAAATAGAACGTTTGGAGGATGGCAGAATAGCCGAGCTTGGTTTAGAGCATCGTGACCACCTGCTGTCGTCCAATGCGCTGCCAGGGCAAACCCTGGATTAATGCCTGTAACTGTTCCGGACTGATCGCCATGCTTTCACCCTGGTGAACCTGCGCCCAGTGGAATTTTCCCTGTTCCAACCGCCGGGCACACAGCCAGATGCCCAGTCCATCATGTACCAGCACTTTCATGCGATGGCCACGTTTATTACAGAACAGGTAAGCACAATGCGGTTTAATGTAGCCAAAGGCTCTCACCACCTGAGCCATGACAGTATCCATCCCTGCTCGCATATCCAGAGGTTGGGTAGAAAGCCAGATTTCATCAATGCTGATCATGTTGCAAGTGCCTTGAGTAATTCTGCTAAAGCAGATATTTCTGATACTTGCCATTTCAAGCCAATTTCTGCTTTTGAGTGGGGTAAAGTAATTTGAACCGTTAACATGTCAGTAGGAGTAGGATCTAATGGTGCAGAGCAAGATAAGGCAATAAATGCAGGTTTATTCGGTAGTGGTGAGCGATCATTCCCTGGCTTACCATCAATTAAGCGAATCCATTTGGATACAAGATTTGTATTCAATCCATGTTGCAAAGCGACCGAAGCAATTGAAACGTCCGGTGCTTTACAAGCCTGAACGATCTGCTGTTTAAATTCAGCACTGTATGTTCTTCGTTTTTTCGCAAGAGATGCGATGGATGTCTGGTTATTTGTAGTCATGAATTTTAGTCCCCACTTGTTTTTAAGTGGGGACTAAATTAAGGCTTATAGGATGAATTCATAAGGTGTGTTCAGCGGACGCTTACTAAGTAACTAAGTATCAGATATTAAGAACAGGTATAACGAATAACCCGCATGGTCGTAGGGCGGGCTTCTAAAGCTTCACGTGCACCCGGGTTCTCGCTATTATGTAAATCAGGCGTATTGCTCAAGCTGATTTGCGTGCGGCTATTACCCAGTTGGCGGCCATAGTTTTCCTGTTCCGCAGTTGGATTGGAAATTTCATTGGTGCTTAAAATCTGGATGTTGTAAGTTTTGGAATTTCCTAATACGTGTCTGCAAGCGGCTTGCAAGCGATTTTCATCCTGGCTTGGTCGTCCTGAGAGGGTGTAGCTCAAGGTTGCTGTATTGCCTGAACGTTCCAGAATTTCATAGCCACTTTGTCCATTGAATTGATGGGGTGTGGTCTGACATGCACTCAGTACGAAACTGCTCGCAGCCATAGCCAAAATTACTGTTGTTCTTTTCATATTTATAGTTCCTGAAGTCTTGGCTTAAGTATGCCATATTTTGCTTAAACTGCTGCTCTGGTCAATTGTGATCAATTGTTTAAACAGCCAATAAAAAAGGCCGCTTACGCGACCTTTTTTAATTAAATCAGCAATTAAGCAGATTTAACCGCAGCAATAAGTTCTGCTTGACGAGTTTTTAACGCTTCCGGTAAACGCTCACCTAACTTATCGAACAATTCAGTATGGCTTTCAAGCTCTTTGATCCATTGATCTTTGTCTTGAGAAGTTACTAGGTCAAACTGTTCTTTAGTGAAGTCAGAACCAGTCCAGTTCAGCTGTTCGTAAGTAGGAACTAGGCCGATTGGTGTTTCAACAGCATCAGCACGACCTTCACAACGGTCAATGATCCACTCAAGAACACGCATGTTTTGACCGAAACCAGGCCATACGAAGTTGCCTTCAGCATCACGACGGAACCAGTTCACGTTGTAGATACCTGGAAGTTTGTTGCCAGCAGCAGCAGCTTTCGCACCCACTTGCTCACCCATTTCTAACCAGTGCGTGAAGTAATCTGCCATGTTGTAGCCCGCGAATGGAAGCATCGCGAACGGGTCACGACGAACAACACCTTGTTGACCAACAGCAGCAGCAGTTGTTTCAGAGCCCATCGTTGCAGCTTTGTAAACACCGTCAACCCAGTCAAATGCTTCTGAAATTAGAGGCACTGTGTCTGCACGACGACCACCGAAGATGAACGCAGAGATTGGAACACCTGCTGGATTTTCCCAGTCAGCATCAATAGAAGGGCACTGGCCAGCAGATACTGTGAAACGTGCGTTTGGATGCGCTGCTTTTTCTTCGCCAGTGTGTGGTTGACCTTTCCAGTTAGTCAAGTTAGCAGGCGCTTCTTTAGTCAGACCTTCCCACCAAACTTCACCGTTGTCAGTCACAGCAACGTTGGTATAAATCACGTCTTTGTGCATGGTTGCCATACAGTTCGGGTTGGTTTTAGTATTGGTACCAGGCGCTACACCGAAGAAGCCAGCTTCAGGGTTGATTGCATATAAGCGACCGTCTTCACCTGGTTTGATCCAGGCAATATCGTCACCTACAGTTTCAATCTTCCAGCCTTCATAGCCAGCTGGTGGAATCAACATAGCGAAGTTTGTTTTACCACATGCAGATGGGAATGCAGCTGCGATGTAGTGTTTTTCGCCTTGTGGATTGGTCACGCCAAGGATCAGCATGTGTTCAGCTAACCAGCCTTGTTGACGACCCATAAATGATGCAATACGTAATGCCAGGCATTTTTTACCCAATAATGCGTTACCGCCATAACCAGAACCATAAGACCAGATCTCACGAGTTTCTGGGTAATGCACGATGTATTTTTCTTTGTTGCAAGGCCATGCAACATCTTTTTCGCCGTTCGCAAGCGGAGCACCTACAGTGTGTACGCAAGGAACGTATTCACCGTCAGTACCAAGAACGTCATAAACAGCTTTACCCATACGAGCCATTTTAGACATGCTTACTGCAACGTAAGGAGAGTCAGTTAACTCGATACCGATATGAGCGATATGAGAACCCAATGGACCCATTGAGAATGGAACCACATAAAGTGTACGACCTGCCATTGAACCGTCAAATAAACCGTTCAATTTTTCGCGCATGACAGCAGGTGCTTCCCAGTTGTTGGTCGCGCCAGCATCGTCTTTGTTTTCAGAACAGATGTAAGTACGATCTTCAACACGTGCTACGTCAGAAGGATCAGAATTTGCAAGATAAGAACCAGGATGAGTTTCTTGATTCAGCGCTTGCATTGTGCCGTTAGCGATCATCAAGTCGATATAACGTTGATATTCTTCTGCGCTACCGTCACACCATTCAATTTTTGCTGGTTTTGTTAATTTAGCAATCTCTTCCACCCAAGCAATAAGCTTAGGGTGACGAACGAATTCTGGTGCGTTCACTTGGGTCATGGTGAGGCCTATCTCAAATGTGTACAAATTAGATGTACAAAGTACAATCCGAGCAATAAAAAATATCGCCCAGATGAAATATGAAAAAAAGTGGCTGTATTAAAGCATAAAATGATAAAAAAAATAAGACCAAAGAAGTGCTAGATTTTTTTTGGAATATAATGCTATTTTATTTATAAATATAAGTAAAACAACAAGATAAAACTAAATATTTGAATTGTTAATATTATTTATTTAAATTATGGATAGTATTTATTTTAAAAATTAATATTAAAATCATTATCTTAATTTTATAAGACCTCTAATATTCATTATTGATTAAATAAATGGTTGCCATTTGAATTTTACATAAAGCCACTGTTAATTGTCTATGAATTGGACAAAATGCCAATAGGCTTCAATGAAATTGCGCGAAAAATGTCTAATCAATCTAAACCCTTATCGCTGATTTTTAATCATAAAGCTGGTTTTCGCATACAGGGGCCAGAAGGCATTTATGAGCAGCTGATCGATATATTTTCAGCGCAGGGTTATCAAACTAAAGCTTATGAAATCAATGATTCACAGCAATTTGATAAAATTATGGTTGAGGTGCTTGAACAGCATTTGGCATCTAGCGAGTCAGGAATCATCGTTGCGGCAGGCGGAGATGGCACTTTAAATACAGTCGCCAAACATGTGTTGAATACGCAAATTCCTGTCGGTATTTTGCCTTTAGGGACTTTTAACTATGTGGCGAGATTATTGGGGATTCCGCTGGATTTGCTTGAAGCGGCAAAAGTGATTGCGACAGGACAGCCACAACGTATGAATGTTGCTCGTATCAATCAGGAAATTTATCTGAATAATGCCAGTTTAGGTCTATATCCTTTATTTATTAAAAAACGTGAAGACTATAATCGTATTTTTGGTCGCTTACCGCTACATGCCTATACTTCTGCACTGGATGTTCTGATTCGCGATCGTAAAGAATTAAAACTAAAAATCTGGGTGGATCAAAAGAAATATCCGGTGAAAACACCACTGATCTTTTTTGGCAATAATCCCTTGCAACTGGCAGATATGAAAATGCGCATTGCAGAAGCGGCTGAAAAAGGCAAAGTGGCGGGAGTGGTTGTTTCTAAAAGTGATAAGCTTACTTTATTTAAGCTTGTGTATCAGCTGATTCGTGGCAAGATTGACCAGGCATCGGATGTTTATAGTTTTGCAGCCGATCAAGTTCGAATCGAATCCCGAGCCAAGAAACTGATGGTAGCGATTGATGGGGAAATTGTGGAAATGGCCCCGCCACTCAATATTTCTGTATTAAAAGATAGCCTAAACGTAATGGTGCCACATGATCCTGCATCTGTCTGATCTGCATTTTGGAACAGAGAAGCCGGAGTGTTTAGAAGCGATTCGGCATTTCTGTCAGACCCATCCACTTGAAGCCGTCGTCATCAGTGGTGACCTGACTCAGCGCGCACGTTTGGGTCAATTCTTTGCCTGCAAAAAATTTTTAGATCAGCTCAATACGCCTTATATGGTGATCCCGGGGAATCATGATATTCCGCTCTATCATTTGTGGAATCGGCTTTTCAATCCATTTACCCGTTACCAGATTTTTTTTGGTGAATTGGAGCCAATATTTGAAACTGAAAATTTTTATCTGATTGGGGTGAATTCGATCCGACGTCGATATCATACCAAAGGGCATTTATCCCTTGAGCAGATTCAGCGTATTGATTTGCAACTGGCTCAGGCGCCTGCGTCCAAATTAAAAATCATTGTCAGCCATCAACCTTTTTATGTGCCTTTTCAAAATAAGCGCGGTTTCAAGGACAGCCCATTGATGGCCAAAATTGCTTTAGAGGCCTGGGCAGAGCATGGTCTGTTTGCGGTGTTACATGGGCATCTGCATCAACCGGCGATTTATGATTTGAATCAGATGTTCGGATTGGGGATGGATCATCCTGTATATGATGTACATGCAGGGACTTCTGCGTCAAATCGTTTACATAAAGATGAACCGAACAGCTTTAATCTGATTGATGCCACAGGAAAAATTTCTCAATATTTATTCGATGAAGTGGCACAAGCCTTTATGTTGAAGGCTGATCTGCCGAATAAATAGACGAAAACCTATGATTCGTTAAAAAAAACCAATTTTTTTTCATTTTTGCCCTTGAAGCGTTTTATTCCATCTCCATAAAAGTGACATCAAAAATTTTTGATGATGACCCATGGAATAATTAAGTCGTCATCAGTGACCTAAAAAAGACTTAGTCTGATGGAGTTATTTATGAGCAACATTCGTCCATTACATGACCGCGTTGTTATTCGTCGTGTTGAAGAAGAAACTAAAACAGCTGGGGGCATTTTACTTCCAGGTTCGGCTGCTGAAAAACCTGCTCAAGGTGAAATCATTGCAGTTGGTAATGGTCAAATCACTGACAATGGCGTACGCGCGTTAGACGTAAAAGTTGGCGACAAAGTATTGTTCGGTACTTATGCAGGTACTACTGTAAAAGTAAACGGCGAAGAGCTTTTAATCATGAAAGAATCTGACATTTTAGCGGTATTAGAAGCTTAATCTGCGCTAAAAAAGTTTTATTCATTCCAAATCAGATTTTGTAAAGATACAACAATATTCGGAGTCAAATATGTCAGCTAAAGACGTAAAATTTGGTGATTCAGCTCGTTCAAAAATGATTGCTGGTGTAAACACCCTTGCAGATGCAGTAAAGGTTACTTTGGGTCCTAAGGGCCGTAACGTTGTTATCGACCGTTCTTTTGGTGCACCGCACATCACTAAAGATGGTGTCACTGTTGCCAAAGAAATTACGCTGAAAGACAAGTTCGAGAACATGGGTGCTCAACTGGTTCGTGAAGTTTCTTCAAAAACCAATGACATCGCAGGTGATGGTACAACGACTGCAACTGTATTGGCACAAGCAATTTTGAATGAAGGCATCAAGTCAGTAACAGCGGGTATGAACCCAATGGACTTGAAACGCGGTATCGATATTGCGGTACGTTCTGTAGTTGAAAACATCAAGGCAACTGCAAAACCAGCATCAGACTCTAAAGCGATTGAACAAGTAGGTTCGATCTCTGCTAACTCTGATACGACTGTAGGTCAGCTGATTGCGCAAGCAATGGAAAAAGTGGGCAAAGAAGGCGTGATCACGGTTGAAGAAGGTTCAGGCTTCGAAGATTCGCTTGACGTAGTTGAAGGCATGCAGTTCGACCGCGGTTATATTTCTCCGTACTTCGCGAACAAGCAAGATACTTTAACAGCTGAACTTGAAAATCCATTCATTCTTCTTGTTGATAAGAAAATCAGCAATATTCGTGAATTGATTACAGTACTTGAAGCTGTTGCTAAAACTGGCAAACCGCTTTTAATCATTTCTGAAGATGTTGAAGGCGAAGCGCTTGCGACGCTTGTTGTCAACAACATGCGCGGTATTATCAAAGTATGTGCGGTAAAAGCACCTGGTTTTGGTGATCGTCGTAAAGCTATGCTTCAAGACATCGCGATCTTGACTGGCGGTACTGTGATTTCTGAAGAAATCGGCATGCAGCTGGATCAAACGACGCTTGATCACTTGGGTACAGCACATAAAGTAACTGTATCTAAAGAAAATACTGTAATTGTAGATGGTGCTGGTAATGCTGGCCAAATCGCTGACCGTGTACAGCAAATCCGTGCACAGATCGAAGAATCTACTTCAGAATATGACAAAGAAAAACTTCAAGAGCGTGTAGCGAAACTTGCTGGCGGTGTTGCTGTCATCAAAATCGGTGCTGCAACTGAAGTTGCAATGAAAGAGAAAAAAGACCGTGTAGATGACGCGCTTCATGCGACTCGCGCTGCAGTTGAAGAAGGTGTCGTTGCGGGTGGTGGTGTTGCACTAGTACGTGCTGCATCTGCACTTGAAGGCGTAACAGGCGCGAATGATGACCAAAACGTAGGTATCAACATTCTTCGTCGTGCGATTGAAGCACCGCTTCGTCAAATCGTATCTAACGCAGGTGATGAGCCTTCTGTAGTGATCAACGCTGTGAAGAATGGCGAAGGTAACTTCGGTTATAACGCTGCAACTGGCGAATATGGCGATATGCTGGAAATGGGTATTCTTGACCCTGCTAAAGTAACGCGTTCTGCACTTGAGCACGCCGCTTCTGTTGCTGGCTTGATGCTGACCACTGAATGCATGATCACTGAAATCCCAGAAGACAAACCTGCAATGCCTGATATGGGTGGCATGGGTGGTATGGGCGGCATGATGTAATTCATCATCCGAGCATTTCATAAAAAATCCCCGCAATAGCGGGGATTTTTTTATGCGTTTACAAAATTATGATGCGGACTTTTTAACTAATTTATAATTTAAATTACTGTCGATTTTTTTACCTGATTTCATCTCGCGTGCTTCAACAAAATTTTCACCGACAAAGAATTTACGATTTTCAGCTTTATTATCTAATGTGATGATTGAAGGATCTTGAGGGTCAAAACTGAAACTGCCTTTAGTTTCGGTCTCATTATTTCCGCCTTTACCTAAATATTCTTCATTTAGCTCATAGGTTTTATCCGGATTGAGATCTAGCTCGACCTTAATTCCTTCACAGTCAGCACAAGGAAAAACACCCTCGTATTCACCTGCCCAATCTAGTGAGGTTTCTGCGCTATCCGCACGGGTCACACTGGTATCCGCTTTATTTTGCTCCATCATGGCTGGGCTGGATTGAGCATTATTATTCATCGGCTCATTATCATTGGGCTTTGAACAGGCGGTTAAAGCTCCTGCAATAACGACTGCTATCGCAGCAGTAAGCGTTAATTTTTTCATTGTTTTGACCCTATTAAATTATTTGTTATGAATTACATTAAAAGTAGTCAGTACAGATAAATAGGGCAATCTTGTTAAAGTTTGATTCATTAGGTGAATCAGGCCAAAGTTATTGATAAGTGAGCAGGATTTAAGAATTTTTAGCCAAATTTAAAGTCACTTTATGCTGTTTCGTTAACCAATTCTGAACGCTATGATTAGAAAATAATGATAATGCGGAGGGGATAATGAAATTAGAACAAGAAAATAATCTGATTGCAAAAATTTATGATGCTGCTGTATTGCCATCTTTGTGGCTGGACGTGATCAAAGATATCGTGAGCTATACTAAAAGTAAGAGTGCAATTTTTACCGGTCTGGATCAGCTTAATCCAGGCTATGATTTTGTTTACACGCACAATATCCCGAGTGAAAGTCTGGCTGCTTATCAAGATGAGCGTATCAGAGTGATTGATATGAAATTGCATATGCCATTATGGAATGCGATCGAGATGGGCGATGCATTGAGTCATAACTGTCAGCACTATGCAGAACAGCCGGGTACGGATCACTATGTTTTCTATGAGAAGTGTTTAAAGCCTGGCGGTGTATCTTATCTGGCAGGGGTATTGCTGGATCGGGGAAATTATCGTTGGGCGGTACTGGGTATTCATCGTGCTCCTGAGGTGCAGCCTTTTGAACAAGTTGAGCTGGATTTTCTAAGACGTATCAGTATTCATTTACGCCGGGCTTTGCAAATTCACCGGCAAATCAACTTGATTCAGCAAGATAATTTAAGCTTGTATACCGTATTGGATAGTTTAAAAACCGGAATTGTACTGCTCGATCAAAACCTGTGTTTAAGTTATTCCAATCCTGTTGCGCAAAAGATGCTTGATCAAAGTTCATGTCTGGATCTGGATATACATAACCGTCTAAAAACCAATTATGCTCAGCAGATACGTTTTGATCAGCTATTAGAAAGTGCTTTGCTGGAAGATACGACCATTCAGACTGAGGTGGGTGGAGTCTTGGCGTTGAGTGATGGGGCAGGCTCGCAATTTATGCTGACGGTGGTGCCATTTAAAAAATTAAGAAATATGCAGCATTTACAGTCTGCTCAGCATCAGATTGCCTTATTTATGACAGATAAAAATCAGCATTACTCCCTGTCAAGAGCTTACCTACAACAGTGTTACCAGCTTTCCAAACGAGAGTTTGATTTATGCGAGTTGTTAATTAATGGTTATAAAATAGAAGATATTGCAGAACAGTGTGGCATTACGTTGAGTTCGGTACGGACATATTTTAAAAATATTTATGAAAAAACCCAATGTTGTTCGCAAATCGAACTGATGCATTTATTGATGGGCTGTACCATTCAATTTGAACATATTGATTAAACCGGCCTGAATTTCATATTCAAGCCGGTTTATATGGGTTATTTAACACGTTGTAAAGTTACAGGATCTTCACCTTGCGGATGTAAGATAAGATTGTTGTTAGATATATTGATGCTTGCAATTGTCTTACTGCCATTTGAACTATCTTGTAATCCACCACACTCGTTGGTATCGAATAATACCTCGGTTGTGGTGAGAGTATTTGCTGACAATGTATATTTGCCATATTCAATCCCTGGCCAACCACAGTCATCTCCACCTTCAGTGTCTAGGAAGAAATAATAGTTGTTATCAAAGAAAGCAAATAGATGTGTTTCATTAAGTCGCCACGTGCCGACGAGACTATTAGACTGCTTAACTCGATTTAAACGGTATTCAGTACTAACGCCTGGTTCAGTAAGAATTAATTGAGTTCCATTAAAGTTTAAAGAATAAGGTTTATTCTCGGCAGGATGTGAAAGTCCCCATTCACCATTGGTGTCATGTAGGATTTCCGGTTCAATCACGGTTGTTGTTGCATTCCATTTTAAGCGGCCCATTTCAATGCCTGCTTGACCACTCTCCTCTTTGGCTTCTGCTTCACCTAGTGCATAGCGTCCATCTTCCAGAATGTGAATCAACACAGCAGTGTTATCGGTACGGTTAATCTCCCACGTACCGGCAATATCTTTATAGAAGGTCATTTGGAAGTGTGCTTTAGCGTCCTCTTCATTCACTAACTTTCCTTCAGGAATTACTGTTTTGACAATGGCTTCATTTTTAAAGTCATTATAAGGTTGGTCAAAATTAATACTCTGATTTTTTAAGGCATCTGTAGTGGCCGTACTAATTTGAAGTTTGTCATCTTTATCATCTCCATCTAAGGATTGTAAAAATACCAGTAAGTTAAGGCGAGCATTTTCAGTTTCAGCTAAATCCAAAGGGGTAACACGTTCTTTGGCTTCAATTTCATCACCGAGTTGAACATCACCAATATAAAATTTAACCGTTTCTCCTTCATTGAAGTTGAATTCACCATTGTCATTGGTAAAACCTGTAACACCACTACTTGTGACATAGCGTACTCCAGAAATCACAGCATCCGTCAGCACCCCCGTCTGGGTTCCAATATTACTTGCAGGAGGTGTACTTGAGTTATCATCCGAACCGCCACATGCTGTGAGTAACCCCGTTAAAGCAAGGCAAATTAAAGTCTTTTTCATCAGAATCTTCCTGAAATTTATAATGTGGATTCAGTATAAAAAGACCCTCATATTTGCCATATCCCAAAATTAGGAGGTTAAGAGCTTTTTAATGCATGAATCCTTTAAATCAGAAAGGAATTCCTATTTATATTGGGGAGTAATCTGAACTATCCATAAATTGATGTATGAGATAAGTTGAAGGTGGCAAAAATAATCAACTATTCATCTAAAAATTCTAATTATACAAATATAGATTAACTGTTTATTTTTTGCTCATGGAGCACTATCTATATTTGCCGAGGTTGCTAAAATTCGCGCAATTTTGAATAGAATTGGTGCGTGACGTGTTTGAGAAGTTAGCAGAACAAAGCCTGAGGCTGATGGGTTGGGAAATTGATAACCATTGGCCCCTAGATTTAGACCAATGTGTCATGATTGCTGCTCCTCATACCAGTAATTGGGATGCACTGTATGCGCGACTGGCCTTAAAAGCATTAGGTGTGAATGTTCGCTTAACCATTAAAGACAGTTATATGAAATTGCCATTTGGACCTTTTGTGCGTGCTATGGGCGGTATCGGGATCGATCGCCGTCCTAAACAGCCGGGGGAGCCTCGTCCGAGTATGGTTCAGCTGATGACAGACTTATTCAAGACTCATCCTAAACTGGTCATGCTGGTCACGCCAGAAGCGACTCGTGCTAAACAGGAACAGTGGAAGACCGGTTTTTATCATGTAGCGATCAATGCAGGTGTGCCGATTGCATTGGCCTATATGGACTATGCCAAGAAGAAAACTGGCGTAGGTAAAATCGTTTATCCGACAGGGGATTATGAAAAAGATATGGCAGAAATCATGGCATTTTATGCAGAGATTCAACCAAAATTCCCTGAATGCTTTAGTGTAGATCAGCGCTATTATCAGAATTAAAATTGAGTTGAAAAAAAGCAGGAAAATTCTCCTGCTTTTTTATTGCCTAATCATCATGAAGATTGACAGACTTAAGATGCGTTTTCAGAAGCGGGTAAAATTCCACCTAGATTTTGGCAGGCATCTTTATACAGATCATATTGCTGTTCCACCACTTCATGCAATGGCAGGTCAAATAACTCTTCACCCTGATGATACTGTTTGATATAAGATTCGACTTTGGATTTGCTGCTATACAACATCTGCTGATAATAGTCGGTCATACTGCTATGTGGCATTTGGGCGGTATCTACCTTGGCACAGTGGAAATTTTGCAGTAATTGTTCTGATTTTTTTAAATCGCTGGACATACAACCTGCCAGCAGCAAGGTACTGAGCAATGTCGTGATAAATTTCATGGAAAGTAGACTAAAGGTTTTATGGGAGCGCACTATTGTAGAAGTAAAACCCGGTCACAAAACCTTTTTAATCTACCAAATGGTTAAAAAATAGAACAACAGAATTTGAAAATTCAAGTCCATTCTCTAAACATTTAACCTTTGACCAGCCCGCCATCTACAATCAGGTTTTGTCCTGTGACGGCACGTGAATAAGGTGACAAAAACATCAGGATTGCAGCAGCAAATTCTTCTGGTGTAATTACGCGGCGTAAAGGCGTCGATTGAGCAATCAGGTCAAAGACAATGTCAGGTGTGGCCTTACTGGCATCCGTGGTTTGTAACAGGCCACCAGAGAGCATATTCACATTGATGCCATATTGTCCCAAGTCCTGCGCCGTGGTGCGGGTAAAGGCCAATAATGCAGCTTTGGCGGTGGTATAGTCATGATAAGGAACCACCGGATTTTGCACCAGGTTTGTACCAATATTCACGATCCGGCCAAACCCTGCCTGTTTCATATCATCCAGTGCGGCTTGTGTAGTATTTAAGGCAGCCTGTACTGCACCGCTAAATTGCCGTTGCAACATATCCCAAGTCAGCGTTTCTACTTTAGGGCGTGCATCACCATTAAATTCAAATTGAATCAGTGCGTTATTGATTACAGCATGAATCGCTTCCCCGAAATGGGTTTTAGCTGCGGCAAATAAAGCGCGGACCTGATCAGTTTGAGTGACATCTGCCTGATAAATAAATACCTGTTCAGGATACTGCTGGGCCAGCTGTTCAGCTTGCTGCTGACTGCTATGATAATTGACGACCACGCGCGCGCCCTCAGCCAGTAAAGCCTGAGTAATGGCTAAACCCAAACCACGTGCACCACCAGTAACAAGAACAATCTGATCACGAATCTGCATAATGATGATCTATATTTACAAAGATTGGCCTTAACATAGCAGTTATTTCAACGGATTCAAGCTTTAGCGGGGAAGACAGACTCGGCTTGATCTTGTGTTTAAATGAATTGGGACGCTAATAGAAAACAGCCTGCACTAAAGAGTAAACTTAAGATCATGCGTTTGAACAGTAATTCCGAAATTTTATAAAATAGTTTTGCGCCTAAAATTGCCGGAATACTCACAAAAACAATCAGCAAGGCCATATAGGGTAAATGGCTTTGATTGATCAGGCCTTGCCATACATAAGTACCCAGCGTGAAAAGCTGAATTGCAAAATTAAAGTGCCGTAAAATATAGCGCTGCTGGGTTTTGGGTAATTGTTTTAACATCACCCAGGCCGAAGGAATGGCACCGCAAAAACCGCCCAGTCCTCCTAAAATTCCGCCAATAAAACCGATGCAGCTATCAGTCAATTTTCCTGAATGCTGAATTGTTTTGAATTGCGGATTGAATAGCATCACCGGACACCACAGTACCAGAAAAAATCCCAAGATCATCTTAAAGGTATCTGCTTGAATGATCTGCAACAGATAAGTACCCAGCGGCACGCCAATCAGACCAGCAATCAGATAAGGCAGCACCAACTGCCTGGATAAAACTAGCTGCTTTTTTTCCTGACTGAGTGAAATCACATGACTCCAGATCGAGGCAAATACCAGCAAGGGCGCGGCCAGTTGCGGAGGCAGCACCCAGACCCAGAAAGACATGGCGATCAGGGCAAAGGCAAAGCCGGTCAGCCCCTGGACAAAACCTGCGACCATTGCACCAAGAATAAATAACAGCCAAGTCATAAAGATCAGGTCATAAGCAAAGGCAGCAGTATTCTCAAGATTTAAACAAAAGCCAAGTTTCCATTTAGCTGGATTTATGCAAATGAAAGTTCAAATTCTCATAAAAGCATGAATGCTAATTAAGAAAAAAGAGGTTTACGGCCATGCATAAAACATGCATAAATCTCTACAAGAGTGCAACAATGGCTCCGTTCACTCTCCATGAACTCGCCTGATACTGACAGAGTGCAGTAAGAGGTGATGGACATGATGAAAAAAGTGATATTACTTTCTGTATTGGCTGTGTCATTAACCGGTTGTGTGGTTGATCCTTGGGATGATGATTATCGTGGCAACAGAGATCGTAATGGACATTATGATCGAGACCACAGAGATCATGACTGGAAAAATAAGGACCATAAAGATCATCGGGATTGGAAACGTGACCGAGATAACCGCGACTGGCGCCGTGATCGTTAATCACAGTCTTTAAATTTGACTGACTACAATGACAAAAAGGATTCCACTGAGGAATCCTTTTTTAATGTCTCTTCAAAACAATTTAAATCAAGAAATACTTTTTTGATAAAGCCCAGCACGAACTGTACCGGCTTTGGTATTTTTAATTAAACGCCATGAGGATGGCAATTTAAGCAATTGTAAATCACGATCTGCTTCTACATAAATATAGGCATTGTCCTTGATCAGAGGATCTGCCTTGAGCGCGAGTTCTTCCCATAAATCTAAACTATATGGCGGATCCAGAAAAACCAGATCAAACTGTGCCTGAAGGGTAGACAAAGCTTGCTGCGCCGTAGCCACTTTTAATTGCGCACGTGCTTTGGTGACTTTTAAAAGTTCCAGATTTTGGGTCAGAAATTGTGCCTGAGTACGATCCGGTTCAATCATCACCACTGATGCAGCACCACGCGATAATGCCTCAAACGCCAATGCCCCAGAGCCAGCACAAATATCCAACACCTGTGCATTTTGTACATCCCACATCAGCCAGTTAAACAGTGTTTCCCGAACACGGTCAGGCGTCGGGCGCAAACCCTCAATGCTGGCAAAAGGCAGTTGGCGGCGTTTCCAGTCACCACCAATAATTCGAAGCTGGTTTTTCATCTTTAATCTCGCTCTACCGGTGTCGGAGCAGGTGTTGCTGCGGGAGATGCAGTCGTATTTGCAGAACTCGGAGCAGTCGTTTCGGGCTGGTCACTGGCTGGAACGGCACTAGATGCTGCATCTTGACTTAACATGCCTGCACCACTTGGTAATTCAGCTGGCTTGATTCCGGCTGTCATCAGACCACCACTTAATTGGTGGCCTTGTGGGCGTACCGGATTTTTATCTTTATGCAGTAACCAGTAATCAAAGATTGGACGGGCCAGAGCCGTTGCGGCACTACCACCGCGACCATTTTCCAGAATAACTGCAATCGCAATTTCAGGATTTTCAGCAGGCGCAAAACCGACAAACAGACCATGATCCAGCTGACGATCGGTCAATAAGGATTCATTATAGCGCTTGCCCTGAGCAATACTTTTCACCTGTGCCGTACCGGTTTTTCCGGCAATAGAATATTGTAAGCCGCTTTTAATGCCTCGGCCTGTACCGGATTGAATCACGTCCACCATCGCATCACGCATCTTGATCCAGTCTTCTTCCTGACCGTTAAAATCGATCTTGCCATGCGTGCCATTATGCACCTTGAATGGTTTGGCACCGCGACTTTCACGCAGCACATGGGGAATGACTTTATTGCCATGGTTGGCGGTAATGGCTGTGGCCATAGCCAGCTGTAACGGGGTTGAAGTAAAAGCACCTTGACCAATACTGACGGAAATGGTTTCACCACGTGACCATTTGGCCTTGCGAGTACGCATCTTCCATTCCGGGTTTGGATAGAGTCCTGAGCTTTCACTTGGTAAATCCACGCCGGTTTTTTCACCAAAGCCGAACTGACGCATCCAGGTGTTCATTTTTTCAATGCCCATACGGAACGACAGAATGTAGAAGAAGGTATCGCACGAGACCACTTGCGATTTATGCAAGTTGACTACGCCGTGTCCTGACTTTTTCCAGTCGCGGAATTTATGCGAATCGCCCGGAAGTGTGAAATAGCCGGGATCGGAAATTGCTGTATCCCAATCGACCAGGCCATAATGAAGGCCACCCAGGCCAAACATCGGTTTAATGGTCGAACCTGGAGGATAAGTTCCTTGAACCGCCCGGTTATATAGCGGCTGATCAAGGTTATCACGTAAGTAGGAATAATCTTTGGTGCTAATCCCAGTCACAAACAGATTCGGATTAAAACTTGGGCTGGAGACCAGCGCCAGAATTTCTCCGGTTGTAGGATTCATCGCCACAATCGCGCCACGACGCCCGGCCAGTTGCTCCGAAGCTACTACCTGTAAACCGTAATCCAGTGACAGGAACAGATCATTACCACGCACCGGATCTTTACGGCCCAAATGACGCAGCACATTACCAAAGGCATCTGCTTCGACTGATTCATTTCCCGGCACACCATGCAGCAGCTCTTCATAGGATTTTTCCACCCCGATTTTTCCGATCAGGTTGGTTCCAGCATAGAGATCCTTATCAATTGATTTCAGTTCTTTGTCATTAATCCGGCCCACATAACCAATCACATGTGCAAACAGATCGCCATGTGGGTAATAGCGAGTCATCTGGGTTTCAATATTCACACCCGGAAATTGATATTTCACTTCACTGAAACGGGCAATATCATTTTCATTCAGGTTAAGCTTGATTGAAACCCGTTCGGTTTTACGTGCTGTTTTAATCCGGGTTTGAAAGCGTTCCAGGTCTTCTTCGGTCAGTTCCAGAATCGGTTTCAGGCGTTCGAGCGTTTGATCGATATCCTGTACGTCGGCACGACTTAAAGTGGCAGTAAATACCGGATAGTTATCGGCCAGCAAGACACCGTTACGGTCATAAATATAACCGCGCGCTGGAGGGAGGGGTTGCAGACGAATCCGGTTTTCATCAGAAGCTGTAGTAAAGCTTTCAAAGTTGAACAGTTGCAAATAGGCATAGCGGCTGACCAGCAGCAGCATGAAGAAAATGACAATACCCATGGAAATCAAGACTCGACTGCGATAGATGCGCTTTTCTTGTTGTGCATTTTTTAAAGGAAAGTGCTGCTTCATACGCGATCGACTTAAGACCTGAGAGTGGTAGAAAAGAATCAAAGTGGAGTATTCTAACGCAACTGCACTTGATTTGATAATGAAAAACTGCCCTTGCAATCAGTTCCTTTAAGCTTTGACTTTGCAGACATTAAAATTGTAAAGTGCTGTATATAAGAGTTGTGATAATTCTGCTAGAGTAAAATCTAATAAAAATAGGACTATACCAAAAACTATAATTAAGGAAGATGGTGAAGGAATGAACAAGGTTTACCCTTTGTTAGCGTTTGCATTGTGGGCGAACGGGGCTTATGCACATGATCAAATGAGTACTACTACAACCAAAATAGAGCCTGCTCAGGCAAAAGCCTTTAATGTGGGTGTTGGTTTTACCCAGAAATTACTGCATTTAAATACCGAATGGGTGAACCCTTATGGGATTGCTTATGTGAAAGGTGGTGTTTTTCTGGATGATGATCGTACGATTGGCGGCCAGGCAGGCTTTCGTTATCCAGCACATCTCACCGGCAAAGACAAAAATGGTTATTATGTCGGGGTTTATGCCGGTCATATCGACAGCAAACAGGTTGATGGCGAGTATGAAGGCCGTTTAGGTGCTGGCGTTGATTTGGCCTATGTTTTGCTTAGTTCAGAACGGATCAGCAGTTTTAGTATCGGGATCGGTGCCGGAGAGAAACTCGAAGACCGAAATGGTCGTGCTGTGGCTGAAACAGAACCCCGGCTACAATTTTCCTATACTTTAAGTATCGGTTTATAGACAAAATATTCGACCTTATTAATATGTGTATTCTGTGAACAAAAAATTAAATATGGAAGTTATGCATGCTTGAGTACGTCAACGAGTTGTGGCAAACCTTTGTAAACCGCCCGGATTTTTGGGCCGTGCTCAGCATTATTCCAGTGACTGCATTTGTAACCTGGGCTCACGTCTGGATGGCGCTGAAAATGGTCTTTTATCCGATCAATTTTTGGGGTTTCCATCTCGGGCCTTTACCTGTGGGCTGGCAAGGGATTGTGCCACGCAAAGCTGGACGTATTTCAGGCATTATTACCGATAACACACTGTCAAAATTAGGCTCTATCCGCGAATTTTTACAGGCGATGGATCCGGATGATATGGCACGCATCATTGGCGAGCAGGTCGGTTTCGAACTGGAACACCTGATTGATGAAGTGATGATGGATCGCAATGCGGTGCTCTGGGAAAACCTACCTTTTGCTATTAAGCGCAGAATTTATGCACAAGCACAAAAACAAATGCCGGCAATTTTGCGTGAATTAGTGACTGAGCTGACCATGAACGTCGAGTCACTTGTAGATATGCGTGAAATGGTAGTGAGCCAGATGGAAGGCGACCGTCGCTTGATGGTGCGTATGTTCCTGAAGGTGGGTCAAAAAGAGATCAATTTTATCTGGCATATCAGTGCCCTCATCGGGATGTTCTTTGGGATTTTCCAGATGATTGTCTGGTTTGTAGTGCCGTGGCACTGGACTGTACCGTTCTGGGCTGCGATCTGGGGCTTTTTGACCAACTGGATCGCGATCTGGATGGTCTTCAATCCGCTCTATCCACACCCAGTAAAGTACCCGCAATTCTTTGCCCGTACCACAAATCGCAAGTTTCCGTGGATTAAGCCGGTGATTCCTCGTATCGGCACCTATAACATACAAGGCGCATTTATGAAACGTCAGGATGAAGTCTCTGACGTCTTCGCAAGTGTAGTCACAGAAGACCTGATTACGTTAAAATCGATCATGACCGAGATGATGTATGGCGGCAGAAAAGACAAAACCCGCCGCATTATCAAACGTCATATTAATGAAATTATGGAAACACCCCTGGTTCGGACCTCTTTACAGCTGTCTTTAGGACCAAAAGAGTATGCAAAACTCAAGACGGACTTGATCGATCGCTCGATTGAAATTACGATGGTACCTGTATGCGACCCAGCATTTAATGCGAGCCGTGCACAGAAAATCTATCAAATGTTTAGAGACCGCATACGTGAGTTGACTCCGAAGGAGTTTCAGAATCTTTTACGTCCTGCATTTCAGGAAGATGAATGGATTCTGATTTTATTGGGTGGGGTAACCGGTTTTGTCGCGGGTTTAATCCATTTGTTTGTGGCTTTCTTATAATGAGATGTCGGGGGACACAATCGGGTGATTGTGGTCGTGGCGTCATACATATTGTTTAAATGAGGATGTTTATATATGCGCATTATCTTACTCGGACCACCTGGAGCAGGTAAAGGTACACAAGCTCAGTTGATCTGTAAGCGCTACAATATCCCACAAATTTCAACCGGTGATATGCTCCGTGCTGCAATTCGTGAAGGAACTGAATTAGGTCTACAAGCTAAAAGTGTCATGGACAATGGCGGTTTGGTTTCTGATGAGTTGATCATTGGTCTGGTGAAAGAGCGCATTGCGCAACCTGACTGTGTAAACGGCTGCATTTTTGATGGTTTCCCGCGTACCATTCCTCAAGCAGAAGCCTTGGAAAAAGAAGGCATTGCAATTGATCACGTGATTGAAATTGATGTACCAGATGAAGAAATCGTACAACGTCTTTCTGGCCGTCGTCAGCATCCTGCATCTGGCCGTGTCTATCACATCGTTTACAACCCGCCAAAAGTGGAAGGTAAAGATGACGAAACGGGTGAAGATCTGGTTCAACGTCCTGATGACCAGGAAGCAACCATTCGTAAGCGTCTAGGTTCTTACCATACTGAAACCGAGCAATTGGTTGGTTTCTACCAAGGCCGTGCAGCGTCTGGTGAAAATGCACCAACTTATGACAAGCTAAATGGTTTACGTCCAATCGATGAAGTTCAAACTGATCTTTTCGCGATTCTGGATCAGGCAAAATAATTGGCTGACGATGATTTTGACAATCGGAGAGCCCTAAGTCATATTAGGGCTCTTTTTTATTGCGTATTTGAACAGGGTACTTGTTGCTATGAAATTTGGCGTATTGGTGTTGATGGTAGTCTTTCTGGCAGTATTGGTAGGTCTGTTCTATTTCAGTTTTAAAATGCTCAACAAAGTACGTCAGGAAGAACGTGCTGAAAATGCAGCAAAGCGACCTGAGCGCCAGCTCCATCCAAAATTACAAGCCGAACTTGAACAGCGCAAGCAGCAGGAAAAGGCTGAACAAGATCAGGATAAATAATCCATAATAGTTCAGCTCAGCTAAGAATTTGGTTTGAACGAAAAGCACTCTTCTCATAGTCGATAAAAAGGTGACACATTGGTCACCTATTTTTATCCCGGCTTGATCATGCCGTTCTATTCAGCAAGCTCAATATTTTTCACTGCAATTTGGCGGGCTGCACCAAATTCAAACCGATCCGGCCAGTTACACACATCGGATACTACACATTCATGACATTTCGGTTTGCGCGCAATACACGTATAACGACCGTGTAAAATCAGCCAGTGATGTGAATCAATGATAAATTCCTTGGGAATGACTTTGACCAGACGGTGTTCAACTTCCAACACATTTTTGCCAACCGCTAGTCCGGTACGGTTACCTACCCGGAAAATATGGGTATCAACCGCCATGGTCGGCTGACCAAAGGCCGTATTCAGTACCACATTCGCCGTTTTACGACCTACACCCGGCAGGGCTTCTAAGTCTGCACGATTGTCCGGTACGATGCTGTTGTGCTTCTGAATCAGCATCTCGCAGGCTTTAATCACGTTGACCGCTTTCGAGTTATATAAACCAATGGTCTTGATATATTCCTTCAAGCCGTCCACACCTAGCGCATAAATGGCTTCCGGTGTATTGGCGACTGGAAAGAGTTTGTCTGTGGCTTTGTTGACGCTGACATCGGTAGCTTGAGCAGAGAGCGTGACCGCGACCAGTAATTCAAAGGGATTGGAATAATTCAGCTCAGTTTTTGGGTTAGGCCGCTGTTCACGCAGGCGTTCAAAAAAGGTCTGAATCTGCTTTTTGGTCATGTTTTTAACGGGCTTGGCCTTTGCTGTGGTCATGTTCTATCCCTGTAAAGCCTGTAATTGCTGTGTCAGTTCTTCCAGTTGGGTGCGTTTTCGGGCATCTTCACGAACCGAAAGCTGTTTTTCCAGTTTTTTAATTTGGGTACGTAGTTTTGCCAGTTCAATCGTGGTCTTGGAATCGAAAGCTACAGGTGCATTCTCTGGCTTGTTCACCACTTCAATCACAGGAAGTTGCTCATTTAAAGCAGAGAAACGGGCAAACAGGGCAGTATCAATTTCTGCACGGACCACAGGTCCCTTACGATCGGTACGCCGTTTTTCTTCACGCTGGATGTGCGCATAGTAACGCTGACGCAGATCATCCTGTTCCGCAAGACGCTGTGCTTCAGTCGGCAAGGGTTGTTGATCTTCAACCAAATCGATGCAGTCTACCGGACAGGGGGGAATACATAACTCACAGCCCGTACATAGATCGGTCAGAATGGTGTGCATCAGTTTACCGGAACCAATAATTGCATCGACCGGGCAGGCGCTAATGCATTTGGTACAGCCAATACATTCATCTTCACGAATTACGGCTTTGATGCGCTGAGGACGACCATCGGCTTGAACTGGCCAGACACTTTCTTCAGCTTGAAGTTTAGGACGATTTAATAATGCAGCCAAAGCATCGGCAACAGGCTGTCCGCCCGGCACACATTTATTGGCATTTTCCCCCTCAGTAATCGACTGGGCATAAGGTAAACATCCGTCACGGTGACCGCAGAGTCCACATTGGGTTTGAGGGAGTAAAGCGTCAATCGATTGGACCAGAGAAATGGGCGAATTCATGTATAACCAGCGTTACTCATGGCAAGCATGAGAGAGTAAGTGAAACAAAATATGTCGATTCATCAATTTTAACATATTTTTAAACTCCTAAGTCGTGCGCAATTAAGGGTCAACTTGTGCCTTATTATTAGGCATAAATCTGAATCTAAGCCTTGATTCGATTGGCATTTCCTGACATAGAAAAAATTTTCATAATCAATATAAATATTTGTTATCAAATTAATTTTAAAGTATTTTCAAAAAAAGTATTGTAGATTAGTTACAAAAGATATTTAATATTTTGCGCCAAAATTTAACATTGATTGTAAATTTGACCAATTTTGATCCATTTTCTGCTGAGGATTAAGCGTTGAAATACAACACACTTAATGAGTTCCTAGATTACGTAAAATCACGTGATGCACATCAACCAGAATTTCTTCAAGCTGTAGAAGAAGTGATGACCAGTTTGTGGCCGTTCATTGAAAAGAATCCACAATACGCAGCACATGGTTTACTAGAACGTCTAGTTGAGCCAGAACGTGCGATCCAGTTCCGAGTTTCTTGGGTAGATGACCAAGGTCAGACTCAAGTAAACCGTGCGTTCCGCGTACAGTACAACTCAGCGATCGGTCCATTTAAAGGTGGTATGCGTTTCCACCCTTCAGTGAATCTTTCAATCCTAAAATTCTTAGGCTTTGAGCAAACATTTAAAAATGCTTTAACCACACTTCCTATGGGGGGTGGTAAAGGCGGTTCTGATTTTGACCCTAAAGGCAAATCAGAAGGCGAAATCATGCGTTTCTGTCAGGCTTTAATGATCGAGCTATATCGTCACCTGGGTGCGAACACAGATATCCCTGCAGGTGATATTGGTGTAGGCGGTCGTGAAGTGGGATACATGGCCGGCATGATGAAAAAATTAAGTAACGACACGGCATGTGTATTCACTGGTAAAGGTTTAACTTTCGGTGGTTCATTGGCACGTCCGGAAGCAACGGGTTACGGTACTGTGTATTTCGCTGAGGAAATGCTTAAGTCTCGTGGCGAAAGCTTCAAAGATAAAGTCGTTGCGATTTCAGGTTCTGGTAACGTTGCGCAATATGCTGCTGAAAAAGCAATGTACCTCGGTGCGAAAGTGGTTTCACTTTCTGACTCTGCGGGTACAGTTCACGTTAAAGACGGTTTCACTGATGCGCTTCTTGCTGAAGTCATGGAACTTAAAAATGTAAAACGTGGCCGTATTTCAGAATTCGCGTCTAAACACGGTTTTGAATATCTTGAAGGACAACGTCCTTGGGGTATCAAGTGTGATATCGCATTGCCATGTGCGACTCAAAACGAACTGGATGCAGACGACGCTGCTCAGCTTCTTGCAAACGGTGTAATCTGTGTAGCTGAAGGTGCGAACATGCCTTCTACACTTGAAGCGGTTGAGAAATTCGTTGAAGCGAAAATTCTTTATGCGCCAGGTAAAGCATCAAATGCAGGTGGTGTGGCAACTTCTGGTCTGGAAATGTCTCAAAACGCATTGCGTTTAGGCTGGACTTTCGAAGAAGTTGACGAGCGCTTACACGCGATCATGAAAGAAATTCACCGCAACTGCGTAAAATTCGGTACTAAAGAAGACGGTACTGTGAACTATGTTGACGGTGCAAACATTGCGGGCTTCGTAAAAGTTGCTGATGCAATGCTTGCTCAAGGCGTATTCTAAGTCTGACTTAGTCTAAGCTGAAAAAAACCGGGGCTATTGCCCCGGTTTTTTTATTTTCCTTTTTTGTTTTAGAGTGTGGCTTTTACCACTTCACGCTCTACTGCCATATCAAATACATAGGCATATTTAGACTGGTCTGCAGCCAGATTCTTAATTTCAAAACGTTTAACCCGGATAATCTGGCGCTCATCTGGTGAGTGCTGAAAGCCTTCAATCTGGTCATAGAATAAAGTCCAGTCTTTATCGACCTGAGTTTTCAGGCCATTCTGATCATATTTCACTTCTTTGACTTGCAAGCAACTTTGTTGGACCACGCCGGTACAGGGTTTAGTGTCAGGAGCAATTTCCAGAAAAATTGTTTCAGCCTGACCTTGGTATTTGGTTTCCGGAGTCATTTTCCCGATAAATTCATAGGTTTGACCATTTGCGGCCATCAACGTCAGGGTCGGCTTGTTAGGATCTGTTACATTGAGCATAAAAGGAATGTCACGCTTCTGTAAAAGCTGGCTGACAAAACGTTCCTGCTCCATCAAGGCTGCATCACAGGCCATTTCAGTGCCTACAACTTCGCTGGTGGTGATGATATTGTTTTTGACTGACCAGGTCGTCCCGAGTCCATTACAGCCCGTCACGGCGCTCAGCCGGCCTTGAGCATCAAAACTGAGTACGATTGGTCGTTCTAGTCCACGATTCAGTTCCCAATGATAGGCTGGAAGAATCTGATCTGCATTTTTTTGTTGGATGATGGCCACCGCACGATCTCCAGCTCGTTGAATATCGCTGGACTGACAGGCTGCAAAAGTTAAAGGCAATAATGCTAGCACAATAAATTTTAATTTCATGGACTTATAATGAAGTATATAAAGTTCAAACAATAATAATGGATGTATTGCGAAAAAATATGGATACATTTCGCAGCTTTAAGTTGAAAAATGTATCCATCATTAAGATTTTAGCGCTGAAGCAAGATTAATCGAAGCGATAAATATCCATGCCGAGTGAACCCATGGTGAAACTGCTATGTACCAGACTAAAACGCTGACCTGTGCCCATCGCAAAGAAAATCGGAGCAAAATGTTCCAGCGTTGGATGATTCCGTGCCATATGCGGAATATTGGACCAGTCCAGTACAGCATCATAATCATTGTGCGTCAGTTTATGCACCACAAAATTACGGAAGCCTGAGGCCCATTCGGGTACATCAGCAGCCGATCCATCCCAAGACAGTTCACGTAAATTATGGGTAATACTGCCCGAACCAATCAGCAGGATTTGCTGTTCACGTAAAGGTGCGAGACTTTGACCAATCTGATAAATCTCATCCGCACTCATCGACATGGGTAAGGAAATTTCTACCACGGGAATGTTGGCATCTGGATACATATGTAGCAGCGGCATCCATACACCATGATCACGCGGACGGGTACTGTTGGCATGTGCAGAAAAGCCGGCATTGGCCAGCAAGCCTAAGACTTTCTCGGCCAGTTCAGGATTTCCCGGTGCAGGGTAGCGTAATTGATACAGTTCAGGCGGGAAACCACGAAAATCATGCCAGGTTTCTGGGCGAATTGCGCTACTGACTTCCAGCGCCTCACTTTCCCAGTGCGCAGACATCACAATAATCGCTTCCGGGCGTGGCAGATTTTCGCTCAAACGATGCAAGGCAGGACCCACTTGCTCAGGATTCAGCGCCAGCATAGGAGAGCCATGAGAAATAAATAAGCCGGGCAACGTTTGTAAGTTCATAATTCAAACCACATCTAGAAGATGCCTCAATAATGCATGAAAAATAGAAATAAGAGCAGGGGAGATTATTCAACAAAACGTTGCATATAAAGAACGCTTTAGCAAAATCATTAGCCTGCCCGATGATAAGGATGATTATTATTGATGCTCATAGCACGATAGAGCTGCTCGATCAGCATGACACGTACCAGTGGATGCGGCAGAGTTAACTTGGAAAGTGACCAGTGCCATGCAGCAGCTTTACGCACGGCTTCTGAGTGACCATCCGGTCCACCAATTGCAAGTGCTACATCATTGCCTTCCAGCATCCAGCCTTTCATGGTTTCAGCCAGTTTCTCGGTACTGAATTCGCGTCCGCCCACTTCTAGTGCAATCAGGGTTTCATTCTGCTTGAGCGCATTTAAAATGCTGTCGCCCTCAATATTGCGGTATTTCAGAATATCCGCTTCAGAATCATTTTTCCCGCGCTTGGCCATCGGCAGTTCAATAATCTGGGTCTGTACAAAAGGCTGAATACGTTTGAAATAATCTTCAAAACCAGTCAGCACCCACGCTGGCATTTTTTGACCAATGGTCAGGATACGGATTTTCATACAGACAGATCAATAATTGGATACCTCATTATAACGATCAAACAACATGAAGTTGAGCAGGGAAACAAATTGAAATTGAAATGAGAGATTTAGTGTTGCTTTAATGTCCGTAGTTCAAGTATCCGCTTGATAAAGGAATGGAATAATAATAAATGCGGAACAGTGTCATGATAAAAGGATGTTGTACTGTGCTGCTGTTGCTGATTGGCCTCATAGGGCCAAGCCTCAGTGTGGCCAATTCGAGCAAAAATGCTCAGGTCTCTCATCTGGAATTATTTTTTAGCCAGATCATGAGTGTCGATGAATACCGAAATTATAAAAATCTGAAAGAGCTGAACCGGGTGTCTGCCTGGATTAAAGGGCAGATGCAGCGCTTTGGCATCCCATGCCAGTTTCAGGTTTATGTAGTCAATAACCTGAGTTACCGAAATGTCATCTGTAGCTTGGATACTCAAGCCAAAACCAAAATGGTGATGGGAGCGCATTATGATGTCTTTAGTACCCGAAACGGTGCTGATAATAATGCCTCAGGAGTAGCGGGTTTACTTGAAACCGCAAGATTACTGGCCCTGCAAAAAGCCAAGCTCAAACATGATGTCGAATTTGCTTTCTATACCCTTGAAGAGCCGCCTTTTTTCAAGACAGAACATATGGGTAGTTATATGCATGCCAAATCTTTAAAAAAGCAGAAGCAGAAAATTAAGGGCGTGGTGATTCTGGATTCGATTGGCTATTTTGATGAACATCAGGTGCAGAGCTATCCCGTCGGATTAAAATGGATTTATGCACGACATGGTAATTTCATTGCAACGATCGGGCATTTAGCATCGACTGGCCTGACTGGAGATTATTGTGCTGCTATGCAGCGTTTTAGCCGTCTGGAGTGTCAGCGTTTTGTCAGCCCAAGTTTTGCTCAGGATATGAATTTTTCTGGTTATCTGAATTATGCCAAATTCAACTATTCGACCATGCTGATTACCGATACTGCGAGTTATCGTAATCCTTATTACAATACCGAATTGGATACCCTCGACAAGCTTGATCTGAACAAGATGACTCATGTGATTGATGGATTGGTTACGATGGCACTACAGCCATAAATCAGTTGTTTTATTCAATAACTCAATAAAAAACCCTGCCGAAGCAGGGTTTTTTATACGAAACATCAAGTCTTAATGACGCGCTGCTTTCGCTTCTTCTTTGGTTTTCACAATTGGTGCTTTAACCAAGGCTTTTGGCAAAGAGGTCAGTGCCAGCGGTAAAATCTCATCAATCGATTTTACGGCTTTAATTTCTAGACCTTCTTTGACATTTTCTGGAATTTCCGCCAGGTCACGTACGTTTTCCTGTGGAATGAATACCAGCTTGATGCCACCACGATGGGCTGCCAAAAGTTTCTCTTTCAAGCCACCGATACGCAGCGCACGACCGCCCAGACTGGTTTCACCTGTCATCGCGATATCCGGACGAATCGGGATACCTGTGAAAGCAGACACCAATGCTGTAGTCAAAGCCAAACCTGCCGATGGACCATCTTTCGGTGTTGCGCCTTCAGGTAAATGCACATGCACGTCGGTTTCTTCAAAGCGCGAGGCTTCGATGCCGAGTTCATCCGCACGGGTACGCACTACAGTCATCGCAGCGGTAATCGATTCTTTCATGACATCGCCAAGAGAACCGGTGGTAATGAACTTGCCTTTACCTGGGACTGCTGCAACTTCAATGGTCAGTAATTCACCGCCGACAGAAGTCCAAGCCAGACCATTTACACGGCCAATTTGCGCTTCTTCTTCCGCCATACCGTAGTCAAATTTATGTGGACCCAAGTAATCTGGAAGATTTCCTGCGGTCACTTCAACCTGAAGGTTTTTGGCTTTCTTGCTAACCGCTTCTTTTACCACTTTACGTGCAATTTTTGACACTTCACGTTCAAGGTTACGAACACCGGCTTCACGGGTATAACGGCGCACGATGTCACGAATCGCCTCTTCATGCACGGTCAATTCTTTGGCACGTAGACCATTGTTCTTGATTGCTTTAGGAACAAGGTAACGATCCGCAATATTGACTTTCTCTTCTTCGGTATAACCCGGAAGACGAATCACTTCCATACGGTCTAGCAGGGCCTCAGGAATGTTCATGCTGTTTGCAGTACAGATAAACATTACTTCAGACAGGTCCAGATCAAGATCCAGATAGTGATCGCTGAACTTGTTGTTCTGTGATGGATCAAGTACCTCAAGCATCGCAGAAGCCGGATCGCCACGGTAGTCTTGCGCCATCTTGTCGATTTCATCGAGCAAGAATAACGGGTTTTTTACGCCCACTTTAGTCAATGACTGCACAATTTTACCTGGCATCGCACCGATATAGGTACGACGGTGACCGCGAATTTCCGCTTCATCACGTACGCCGCCCAGCGCCATACGCACGAACTCACGACCAGTTGCTTTGGCGATCGATTCACCGAGTGAAGTTTTACCAACACCTGGAGGACCAACCAAGCATAGAATCGGACCACGCAATTTTTTCACACGCGACTGAACTGCCAGATATTCGACAATGCGATCTTTGACATCGTCCAGACCATAATGGTCTGCATCCAGAATTTCCTGTGCCTTGTTCAGGTTAATGCTGACTTTGCTGGCTTTATTCCAAGGTGTATCCAGAATCACTTCCAGATAGTTGCGTACCACAGCAGCTTCACTTGAAGCAGGCTGCATTGCTTTCAGTTTACGGAATTCAGCTTCTGCTTTTTTACGTACATGCTCAGGCAAATCTGCTTCAGCAAGACGTTTTTCAATTTCAGCGACATCATCTTCCGCGCCGCCGTTCATATCAGAAAGCTCGCGCTGAATGACTTTCATTTTTTCATTCAGGAAGTATTCGCGCTGGTTCTTTTCCATCTGACGTTTAACAGAATCATGCAGGGTTTGCTCAATCTGTTGTTCTTCAGACTGTTGCAATAGATAAGTCATCAATTCAGTCAAATGTGCTTCGAATTCGTCATGTTCCAGGAATTTCTGTTTGACATCAATATTCAATGGAACACGGGTTGCGACGAAGAACAATAACTGTAATAGATCTTCAATTTTGTTGGCTGCGGTGATCAGTTCACGCGCATTACGAAGTTTCGCTTCTGCATATTGAGCGAAAAGCGCACGCAATTCCTGCAAGCGCACAGCTTGGGTGTCTGCATCGACGCTCACCGTCATTGGGCTGAGTTCATGCTCTGCTGTCAGATACTCAGTTTCGTCAATGATGGTTTTCAGCTTGGCACGGTGCAGGCCTTCGATCAGGACTTTAATACAGTTTTCATCATTTTCGTGATTCACAACTTGCACAATCTTCGCGACAGTACCGTATTGATATAAATTGTCGTGATCAATTTCTTCTGTAAGCGAATCTTTTTGCGCAACTACAAATACTAGATTGTCACTGTTACGAGCCACATCAACTGCATTGATCGATTTTTCACGACCGACAAACAGCGCAATTTGCATATGCGGATAAACCACCACATCACGCAGCGCCAAAAGGGGTAGTACACTTGGAACCTGAGGCTCTAAGGTTTCTTGATTCATAATAATTTCAGACATGAGCACTCCTAATGAGTGACAACGGTGTTGCCATGCTTTTAATAGTGATGGGTAATTTTAAAAATACAAGGGCAGTTAAGATTAAATTGTATGAAAAATGACTAATTATGTGATTTTAAAGTAGTTAGCAAGGGTAAAATTACAAAATTATCGTTTGAACTTTATAAAAACTGTCGGGGTGATTAAAGCATCAAGGGGCTGATCCCATGTTTCACGTTTTAACGGCTGTGCCAGCAGTTGAAAGTCATGTGCCAGCCCCAGACGAAATGGACGCCCGGGCGCAGAAGCCAAGGTTCGATCATAAAAACCGCCGCCCATCCCAATCCGGGTGCCTGAAGTGTCACAGGCCAGCAGTGGCATGAGCAATAGATCCAGTTTGGAAACATGCACACCACGAGTGCTCATGGGCTCGCGCATACCCAGCCGATGATGGGCAAAGCGCTTGTTATGATATTGATGCTGACTGATTCGAATCCAGACCAGCTGCTGATTCATGTCGCAAATCGCTGGTAGATACACCTGTTTGCCCAGTTTAAAACAGCGTTCAATAATCGATTGGGTCTGAATTTCCCCAAAAGCATGCAAATACAGGCCAATACGTTGGGCATGAATAAATTCTGGACTGCGGATCAGGCGGTTTAAGACTTTTTGTGCGGACTGCCTTTGCTCAAATTTAGAGAGATGACGACGCGTTTTACGAAGGTATCTTCTTAATTCCTGAATGGTCATAGGGCAAAAAGCATATGCAACAAAATTGTGCTCTAGTCTAAGTGGGAATTCTGGAAAAGTAAAAAATAATTATGAGCTAAAATTTTATATGATTCCATATCTGGTTATTTAAATTCGGCTAATTTTGCCAGCAGTCTCAAAGTTAAAAAACTAAAAAAGTATTTATATCACTAATTTTTTTAATATCTCGAAACGGTCAATTCATTTTCTTTGATTCACAATTTTCCAAGCAATCCATCGTTCAGTGACAAACTCTGGAAACGCATCAGTTTAAGCACTTTGAAACAGCTTTCGATCAATAAAAATACAATTCTAAAGTAGGTTTATTCTGTTTTTGGTGAAAGATAGACAAGGGATCATATAACTATTCTCGACCGATATATGGGACACATTGGACTTAGGCAGAACGCGTAAGACCTAAATCAATGGAGATTGAAGATGATGAATATTGCGAAGAACACCGTCTGCCTTTGGTACGATGACGATGCCGAAGGTGCAGCACGATTTTATGCAGAAACCTTTCCAGACTCCTCAGTTGGCGCGATCAATCTTGCACCCGGAGATTATCCCTCCGGAAAAGAAGGCGATGTTATCACCGTTGAATTTACGGTGATGGGCGTTGCCTGCATTGGACTGAATGGTGGCCCTGACTTTCAACACAATGAAGCATTTTCATTTCAGGTGGCGACTGAAGACCAAGAAGAAACAGACCGTTACTGGAATGCCATTATTGGCAATGGTGGTCAGAAAAGTGAGTGTGGATGGTGTAAAGACAAGTGGGGCATTTCCTGGCAGATTACGCCAGTGGTCCTCATCAACGCCTGTAACAGTCTTGACCGCGCTGCGGCCAAACGTGCATTTGAGGCCATGATGGGCATGAAGAAAATTGATGTTGCCGTGATTGAAGCCGCTTTTCGTGGTTGAGTGACAGAGATTATCCGTAATTTCAGTGAATATTACTGGGTAGCCTTATTTACTTCAATATTTGAAACCTCTCCTTTTATATTTCCTTTCGATCATCTCCTGTGTGCCTATATGCATCTTGGGTTAAAACCCCCTTAAGCCCGGCATGGAGTACCTCCAATTTTATTACTAGCCCAAGATATAAGCTGAATGGTTCCCTTAAAGGTTCATTAATAGATAGGCTTTTATATCAGTGTCGTACAAGTTGGAGAGATGTAGCTCATGCAATATGAGTTTCAGAATAATTTTTGCACTGAATTGAAAACAGGCTGAACCAAAAACAATCATCTAACGAAATTCTCCCTAATTTATACATCTTAAATTTTATTAAAATATTGAAAATAATATAGAAAATTAAACTGGCATAAGTTCTGCATAACTGTATTCAAACTTGGATACAAGAATGGATACAGAATGCTTCATCAGAAAATGATCGGCTGGACAGTCCGAAAATGGCGCGATGCCGATCAGCCAAAACAGCTTCAACTGAATCATCTTGCTCAACGCACTACCCATGTTGAGGTGGGTGAACTTGTCTGGATTCCGGTTGCGAATGCTGCACCTCTTCAAGCAAAAAACGATGCATTTAAAAAAGCTGTATTTGCGGACGGTATGTATCAAAGGCTACGACACAGAGCAGCGAACATAGTCGATAGCGGCTTTATATACAGCAGCTGAATCAGAAAACAACGAAATAGACCCATTCAGCAGATTCAAAAAATAGAGAGAATAAAAGGGGATTCACATGTTTAAAACTGTACTGATTGCAAATCGCGGCGAAATTGCTGTTCGTGCCATTCGCACATTAAAAAAAATGGGTATAACCAGTATAGCCGTCTATTCAGAAACGGACCGTTATGCACAGCATGTGATTGATGCAGATATTGCAGTGTCCTTAGAAGGTACCAAACCGAGTGATACCTATTTAAGTATTGAAAAGCTGATTGCCGCAGCCAAGAATACCGGGGCCGAAGCAATTTTCCCAGGTTATGGTTTTCTGTCAGAAAGTGCTGACTTTGCCCGTGCCTGCGAAGCAAATAATATTGCTTTCATGGGGCCAACACCGGAGCAGATTCTGGAATTCGGCTTAAAACACAGGGCGCGTGAACTTGCCGCAGCTGTCAATGTACCCATGACTCCCGGTACAGGTCTGCTAAATAGTCTGGATGAAGCCTTAACTGAAGCTGAAAAAATTGGCTATCCGGTTATGCTTAAAAGCACAGCAGGCGGTGGCGGAATTGGCTTGACCCGTTGTGATAATGCAGAAGCACTTCAGGAGGCCTATGAAAGTGTAAAACGTCTGGGCGAACAGTTCTTTAAAGATGCCGGAGTATTTTTAGAGTGCTTTATCGGTCGGGCCCGTCATGTCGAAGTTCAGATTTTTGGAGATGGACAGGGACAGGTAGTGGCTTTGGGCGAACGCGACTGTTCACTGCAGCGCCGTAATCAGAAGGTTGTGGAAGAAACACCAGCGGCACAGTTACCTGAAGCAACCCGTCAAAAATTGTATCAGGCGGCAGTTGAACTGGGCAAATCGGTGGAATATCGCAGTGCCGGTACGGTTGAGTTTATTTACGATGCAGCACGTGACGAGTTTTATTTCCTTGAAGTGAATACCCGTTTGCAGGTGGAGCATCCGGTGACTGAAATGGTGACCGGTTTAGACCTGATTGAATGCATGTTGAAAGTTGCAGCAGGTGATACTCTGGATTGGAAGCATCTAAGCAGTATTCAGCCTCAAGGTGCAGCGATTGAAGTACGCATCTATGCCGAAGATCCAGTTAAGAATTTCCAGCCGAGTCCAGGGATTTTGACCGATGTCTTTTTTCCGGAAAATGTCCGGGTTGATACCTGGGTGAGTACCGGAACTGAAATTTCCCAATACTTTGACCCGATGATTGCCAAGATTATTGTGCATGCTGAAGATCGTGATACTGCCATTCATACGCTTAAATCAGCTTTAGCTGAAACTCGCCTGAATGGTATTAGTACCAATCTGGATTATGTGCATACTGTTATTTCAGATCCGCGTTTTGAGCAAATGCAAATCTGGACACGCATGCTGGATGATTTCAAATATGTGCCGAATGTGATTGAGGTGATTCAGCCGGGTACACAAAGTTCCATTCAGGATTATCCGGGTCGTGTCGGGTATTGGGATATTGGTGTACCGCCTTCAGGCCCAATGGATGATTATGCTTTCCGGCTGGCCAATAAAATTGTTGGGAATGTCGAGGCCGCCGCCGGGTTTGAATTTACCCTGCAAGGTCCAATCCTCAAATTTCATGCAGAAAATATCATTGCTTTAACTGGCGCACCTTGTCCGGTAAGTCTGGATGATGAAGCAGTAAATTTCTGGCAGCCTGTTCAGGTAAAAGCAGGCCAAACCCTAAAAATTGGACAGGTTGAATCTGGATGCCGGACCTACCTGGCTGTACGAAATGGTCTGAATGTGCCGGAATATCTGGGTAGCCGTTCTACCTTTGCTTTAGGTAATTTTGGTGGACATGCAGGCCGAGTATTACGTGCTGGCGACATGATTAAGATGGTGAATCCTGAGCTGCCGGCCGATGGTCTACCTTTAGCGATTGCAGAACCTGAAGCTTTGGCAACAACTCTGATTCCAAGTTATGGCAAGGAATGGAAAATTGGTGTGCTCTATGGTCCGCATGGAGCACCTGATTTCTTTAAAGCTGAATATATTGAGGAGTTTTTTGCATCAAGCTGGAAAGTGCATTTTAACTCGAACCGGTTGGGTATCCGTTTAACTGGACCGACGCCAAGCTGGGCGCGTGAAAATGGTGGCGAAGCAGGATTACATCCATCCAATGTACATGACTGTGAATATGCCATTGGTGCGATTAACTTTACCGGTGATTTCCCCGTAATCCTTGCCAAAGATGGTCCGAGCCTGGGGGGCTTTGTTTGTCCGGTGACCATTGCCAAAGCTGAACTCTGGAAAATTGGTCAACTGAAAGCCGATGACACGATTAGCTTCTATCCAATCTCGGTAAAGCAGGCCAATGCGCTGGAGCGGCAGCAAATTCAAACCCTCCAAAACTTTGCCAAGGCAGAGATAACCAGCGAGGCTGAAATCGTTACAGTTCAGGCAGAAAGTATCCTGGCATTGCGTGAAGCTACGCCAGATGCACCAAAAGCTGTATATCGTCAGGCAGGTGACAGTTATATCTTGCTGGAATATGGCGATAACGTACTGGATTTGGCCCTGCGCTTGCGCGTACACCGTTTGATGCAACTGATCCGTGAAGCTGATCTGGACGGTATCCTGGAATTGTCACCTGGTGTACGGTCCTTGCAGATTAAATATGATGGTCTGCGTTTGAGTCAACAGCAACTGATTCACTTCCTGCTTGGTCTTGAAGAACAGATGGGCGATTTGCGTGACATTAAAATCCCTTCAAGAATTATCCATTTACCCATGGCCTTTGAGGACTCGGCGACTCTGGGTGCTGTTGAGCGTTATCAGGAAAGCGTCTGTGCCACAGCCCCCTGGCTTCCGAATAATGTCGATTTTATTCAGCGGATTAATGGTTTAAGTCACCGCCAGCAGGTCAAGGACATCATTTATGATGCCAATTATCTGATTTTAGGGCTAGGTGATGTATATCTGACTGCACCTTGTGCAGTGCCCATTGATCCTCGCCACCGTTTACTGAGTTCTAAATATAATCCGGCCCGTACTTTTACCGCTGAAGGGACTGTCGGGATTGGTGGCATGTATATGTGTATTTATGGCATGGACTCACCGGGTGGCTATCAGTTGATTGGCCGTACCGTGCCGATCTGGAACAATTTTAAAAAGAACAAGCAGTTTGGCGATCAGCAATGGTTCTTACGCTTTTTTGACCAGATTAAATATTATGAGGTCACTGAGGCCGAACTGGATCAGTTCCGTGCTGATTTCGCCCATGGTCTGGCAGAAATTAAAATTGAGGAATGCGAGTTTGACTTTGCAGCATATCAGGATTTCCTTGCTACCGAACAGGACAGTATTGCTGCTTTTAAAGCACAGCAGCACGCTGCTTTTAGTGCCGAGGTGGAACGCTGGAAAGACGAGTTTGATGCACCTGTAGAAATAGAAGTGCTGCAAGATGATACTGATTACAGCCAGTATGTTCCTCTCAATGCCTCTATGACCGGCAATATCTGGAAGATTTTTGTAGAAGCCGGGCAGATTGTGAAAAAAGGCGACACGGTGGCCATCATTGAAGCCATGAAAATGGAACTGCCGGTCTATGCTGACGATGATGGCATCGTTAAAGCGATTATCTGCCGTTCTGGTCAGACCGTACATAGCGGTGAGCCACTGGTCTATATGGAGTAATGGATTCAACCTATGACACTTGCCCGCAATCCAGCCACTAAAGCGACAGGAAAAAGCTCAGACAATCTGTCTGAGCTGGTTTTCCAGAAAATTAAAAATGACATTTTTGACTTTAAGCTGATGCCGGGAGAGCGGTTTACCGAATCGGAAATTGCTGAAAGCTATGCCGTCAGTCGTACACCTATTCGGCAAGCTTTGTATCGTTTGCAGCAGGAAGGTTATGTCGAGGTGCAGTTTAGAAGTGGCTGGCAGGTCCGGCCGTTGAATTTTAAAGCCTATGAAGAGTTATATGATCTGCGAATTTTGCTGGAATGTTATGCAGTCGAACAACTGTGTCTAATGCCCAAAGACCAGTTGCAGGTTGCCCTAGCTGTTTTGATTCAAACCTGGTGTGTTCAACCAGAACAGTATGTCTATGATCTCAGAAAGTTATCCGCACAAGATGAAGCATTTCATTGTCATTTGGTATTTGCAGCCGGCAATGCAGAAATGGCGAAAATTCACAGTGAGATCAGCGAGAAAATTCGCATCATACGCCGTCTGGATTTTTCCAAGGATTATCGGGTTACAGCGACCTATGCCGAGCATCAACAAATTTTAAGGGGATTACTTGCACAAGATGCAGCGTTCTGTCTCTCTATATTAGATGCTCATATCCGGCATAGTCGTAATGAGGTGAAAAAAATCACACTAGAAATGTTGTCCTCTAGTCCTGCGTAAGTTAGTCAGGATAAATTTATTTTTACAACAAGAAAAACATCAGATCTAACTCAAAACTGATAACCAATTCATAACCAGAAAAAACAAGAACTCGCTAGTGGCATCTCAAATTGTTTTTTAAAGTAAGTTGAGGATGATAATAACAAGAGATAAAAATGCTTCATCAGCCTATTCAATTTTTACTTACGGGTGCCAGCTGTGCACTTCTCCTAACCATGACTGGATGTACCATGCCTTCCAAGTCACCTATCAATGACAGTTATGGTTCCCAGCCACATTTGCCTAAACCAAAATCACGCTTGCTGCCTACAGTCAATATTGCGCCCGCCAAAGGTTGGCCTGAAGGTAAAATGCCGACACCAGCGACAGGTTTAAAAGTTCAGGCATTTGCCAAAGGGTTGCAGCATCCGCGCTGGCTATATGTATTGCCGAATGGTGATGTACTGGTGGCCGAAACCGATGCACCGCCTAAGCCCGATGACAGTAAAGGGATCAAAGGCAAAATCATGAAATGGGTGATGCAACGTGCAGGTTCATCTCATCCCAGTGCCAACCGCATCAGTCTACTTCGCGATAGCAATGGAGATGGGGTGGCTGAACAAAAAACCGTATTTTTACAGAATCTCAATTCTCCATTTGGCATGGCACTGGTCGGCAATATGTTGTATGTGGCGAATACTGATGCCCTAATGCGCTTTCCTTATCAGAACGGTGCGACTCAAATTACAGCAGCCGGTACCAAGGTGCTGGATTTACCGGCAGGCCGTTTAAACCATCACTGGACCAAAAATGTCATTGCCAATCCTGCCGGCAGCAAACTCTATATTACAGTGGGTTCCAACAGCAATGTCGCTGAAAATGGCCTAGAGCAGGAGCAGGGCCGGGCACTAATCATGGAATTTGACATAGCCAGTGCTCAAGCGCGACCTTTTGCTACCGGACTGCGTAATCCGAATGGTATGGACTGGCAACCCCAGAGTGGCACACTCTGGACGGTGGTAAATGAACGTGATGAACTCGGCAATGATCTGGTTCCTGATTATCTGACCTCTGTCAAAGAAGGCGCTTTTTATGGCTGGCCCTATAGTTATTATGGCCAACATGTAGATACCCGGGTCAAACCGCAAAATCCTGCGCAAGTTGCGCGGGCCATTCCACCAGATTATGCATTGGGCAATCATACTGCATCATTGGGCTTGGCCTTCTATAGGGCAGATCTGATGCCTCAATATCGAAACGGTGCGCTGATTGGCCAGCATGGTTCATGGAACCGCAAACCGCACAGTGGCTATAAAGTGATTTTTATTCCCTTTCAAAATGGACAACCGATGGGCCCACCTCAAGATATCTTGACTGGATTCTTAAGCGATCAGGGCAATGCATATGGGCGACCGGTCGGTGTGGCGGTAGATTCTTCAGGTGCCATTTTGGTTGCTGATGATGTCGGTGATGTGATTTGGCGAGTATCACCCTTGTGTACACCAGCTGCAGTAAGTAAATAAAGGTTTAGGGATTCAGGATTTTATTCGGATCTGAATCTGTGGAAAGTAAAAGTTAAAGCAAAGACTGTTTCATTCAAACGTCAATATTTTGATTGAAAATATGCAAAGGCTAGCGGATTTAAAATAATTTTTAAGCTTCATTTAAGCTGGCTGAATTAGGCTTTCAGGATATTTTTACGCGTGATTACAGCATGTACAGAGATTCTGCTGATCCTATTAAAAATATCTACATCTAAGTGCCAGTTTTAAGTGCCAATAAAAACTGGATATAAAAGTTAGAACGTTGCAAAAAAGAGGGTTTTAAGAATGAAATCAATTATTGCATTTATCTTTCCTTGGTCATTGTTTATGACCATTCATCGACCAGCCGAAGCGACAGTGTGCTTAATGCTTCAAATTTCGATTTTAGGATGGATTCCTGCTGCAATCTGGGCGATGCATACTTTATATCGGGACAAAATAGCCTAAAAATAGGAAAATAAGTTACTGAAAGAGTTTTTGATTTTGACGGAAGTAAAAGCTCTATATTTTTTATAGCGAAAGATTTTTTTTCATTCCAGATGATGAATACATCAATAAAATGAATCTAGAGGAATGTTCGAGAGAAATACTACAAAATTAAAATAAGAGGAAATTCAGGAAAAATTATAATTATATTTTGAAAACGAAATTGAAGTACTCCGAAGATGCCGCTGCATGTGTCGTTACCCTGAACCCGATGAGTTCAAAGCTGGTTGCATGAATTAAGCAACATTAGAGTTTATTTAGCAACAAAAAATAAGTCGGTAACAAATTAATTTTCATCAATATTTTTGTTTAAAACTCATCTAGCAGTAGGAGTCGACTTTAAACAACATTTCTACAGTATACACTGGGTATACATGGAATTTAAGCTGTATTTTTTGTAGCAAGGTATACACTGGGTATACATTTTATAGAATAAAAAAAGGCCTATATGGCCTTTGATAAAGTTGAGTGTTAATTAGGTTGGGAGGTATTCATATACCTATTTTTACTTAAAAATTCGAGTACATCCCTTTTTTTGTAGCCAACTTTTCTAGGCCCTATTTTGACAAAAGGAATACCAGTACCTTGGCATCGTTTAGACTGAAGCCAAGAAAGTGACATATCACATACTAATGCTACAACTTCGGGCGAGAATACAGCATCCTCAGGAAGACTCCAAAATTGATGAATTGAGCTCAAACGTTGTTCTTCTGACATACGAGCAATGCGATCCAATCTCTGTTTCATTAAATCTTTTATTTCCTGTACTCATTTTTTACATTTTAGATATATCTATGGATATATCTTGTGATGGATAAAACGTACCACATGATTTTTTTTCGAAATTGGTTTCGTGTAAAACTTCAAAAAAATGGTTAATTTCTAAATTGAGTGTGAAATTTAAATTTCTAACGTTAATTGGTTGTTTGAATTTTTTGAAATAAATAATGAAAATAGTATATCTTCTAAAGTTCCTAAAATTGAACTTTAACTAGCAATTTTGCTATCTAAGTGCCCGATAGGTAACTTTACATGACACATCATAATTCTAAGACGGCACACGCTCTTGCAAGTGAATTAGGCCAAAGATTACAAAGAGCAAGATTGAATTTAAATCTCACACAACTTGAAGTAGCACAACGAACAGGCGTGTCTAGAAAAGTTGTGATAAATGCAGAAGCGGGACAGGTCACTTTAGAAAACTTGATCGCGATTTTGATGACATTAGATCTAGTTGATAATTTGAATTTATTTTTACCAGACCAGCTAATTTCACCAATACAGCTATGGAAATTACGAGGCAAGATCAGACAAAGAGCAAGCCGTAAAAGTAAAGAGACCTTACCAAGAAAAAGGGAGGAGGACTTAGGTTGGTAAATGGAGGGATGGTTTTTAAAAGATTGAATTTTGGTAATGTGAAGAATATTCTGAAGATATAGAAAAATATCAATTTTTATTTAGATGATTGTAAATTCTAAAAAAAATGTTAAATTAGTTATTAAGGTCGCCTACCGTACTTACGCATGAGTAGAAAAGGGATTGAAAGCTACAGGTTTAATTTATAAGCCACATCTAAATTTTAATTTTCTTAAGTATCAACTCGTTTGGTTCTTAGCATTTAAACATGCGTTGCTATAAGTCATATGACACCAAAAATTCTTTGAATTAAAAGAGTTTAGAGTTGGAAACAGAGAAAATTATGTCTATTCAAGATTTCGCATTTAAATTATCAAAAGAAATCCAGGAACAACATTCTGTAAAGATTAGTCGTTCACATATTTATGAATTAATAGCTTTAAACCAAGGCTATAAAACGTATAACTCATTTATAACTCAAAATTTGATAATCAAAGTCGAATATGATGACTCTGAAGAATATTATCAGCATGAGCTCCTCAATGCCTTAACCTTAAAAATATTTAAAACCCCACCTAAAACAGAATTTTCGAATTATGTTGAGGGAGGTCTACATTGGGATGACTATGAGGGTCGTCAATTATTGGATCAACTTAAAAGCATTATTACTCGGTTGCAAAGTCTATCGAAGTTAGACATGTCAGAAGAGATTTGCTTTTCGATTGCTAAAACTGTCTATCAGGAGCTTTTATATCTGAATATAGAAGTTATAGATTTTAAAGCGATGAGAGAGGGTTTGAGTCACGTTTGCTTTGATAATGGACTACTAGACACATTTGAACTTAGCTATGAATCGGACTATGGGTATTTTGAAGGTGAGGATTTTGAGTTCACAACAATAGGAGAGCATTTTGAGACTATCTTATCCTATGCAAAAGATCGTAAGAATCTAGATGCCTATGCCTTAATTGCTGGATATTATCGTTACTTAGCAAATCAAATTGCGCCTTATGGCCGAAATGGTTCAAATTTTGGTAGTCGTTGGGACAACACTAAACAAAAATATATCGATTCTGAGGAAACGAAAAACAATAAAGAGAAGTATGAGGAATATATACAGCAAGCAGAATCTTTCGAAGCCTATATAAAAGATTGCCCTTTGAATCTTGAAGAAGTAAATTTTGATGCAAGTGAGGATGATATCTATAAGCAGATGTTGTATCTATGCAATCAAGGTGATCTTGAGGCAATTGAATACTTCCTTTACCAAAGACTATTTAAGAATACTGGTGAAGCATGGCTATATATTTATCTAGCCCAGTTATGTGATGTTGATTTTACGCAAGATGATTTACGAGCTTACAATGCCTATACAGGCGAAGCATATGATGACTATGGACCTATGGAAGTTGCAGGTCGTGAAGCAATTCAATATGTCATTAACTTACCTGATTTATCAGAAGCTCAAGATGAGTTAGCAAGAAAAATTGCAAATGAACTATTTGAGAAAATTTAATTTTTAAACAGGCTTCATAGTTAATAAAAATCCCATTTTTTAAATGGGATTTTTTTAATTGGATTGCCGCTTTTTAATCAGTCTATAAAAAAATTAGCGAAAAAATTCCAAAACATTACCAAAACCGATCCGCATTTTTGTTCTTTGCTAATGTCATAAAAATCCGTGATAGGAATAAGCAAGCCTACCTGTACATACAAAATTCTTCGAATTTTTATGTACAGGGCTTGTTAGGAGGAAAACCCTCCTAAGACCTCCCAGCCCATCACAGATGGGCAAGTCAACTTCGTTGACTTAAAAGCAAAAATCAAAAAACGGTTAGCGTGATTGTATATGAGAAGTAAAACCAAAAATTTTCGACTTACTCCATTGCAGCTAGAGCAGTTGGAGCTACACATTGAAAAAGAACGTACTAACTTTACTGACTTTATTCATTCCTTAATTCAACTTGAAGTGATGCATGATGCTGTTACGGTTCGAGGGATGATTGAAGAGGATACGGAGCCGAGACTTAAAATTAAAACTGAAGTTGAAATCGTTAAACTTTATCAAGTCACAGATCCAGCTTTATTACTCGCGTTATCTCAAATTGGGAATAATCTGAACCAGATAGCCCGTGCTTTAAATATCATCAAAAATGCGGATCCACGAGATCAGCGTAAGCTTGATATTTTTCATGTGTTATTGGTCTTAAAAGGTATTCAAAATGAGTTAGAACAAATATTTCCTACCCTACCAAAAATCAGTAGACAACGTCCGAACAGGCTTCGTAAACAACTTGAGAATTTAAACGTTGATCAGGCACAACCTTCAATCGTGTTAGCGGAGAAGGATGAAAGTGCATATTAAATTTTTAGATCACGGCAAAGGATCAGCTGCGCATGCTTCTGCATATCTTTTAGATCGGTTTGATCATCGTGGAAATGTTCGTGCAGGTGTTCAGGTTTTACGTGGTGATACCACCACATTCAATGCTATTTGTCATGCGAGTCCACACCTATGGAAATATACAAGTGGAGTTATCGCTTGGTCAAAAGATGATGATCCAACTGACGCTCAGATTATGGAAGTTCTAAAAGACTTTGAGGAGCATGCATTTGCAGGATTGGAGCAATCACAGTATCACCTATTTGCTGTGTTACACACAGATGATGATGGCTCAAAGCACATTCATGTTTTAGCACCACGGCTCGATATTCAAAGCGGAAAATCACTCAATATTGCTCCCCCTGGTCATGAAAAACACTTCGATGCACTAAGAGATTACTTCAATACAAAATATCAGTGGTCACGGCCAGATGATTTGCTTTTGATGCAGACCACACAGGAGCTAAATTATGTAGCAAAACTCAATGCACAAGCTGAAAAACTCTACGCAAGGGAAGACTTTATTGCACTTACAAAAAAACAGTTTTGTAAGACGATTGATAATCACGTCAAAACGCTGTTAAAGACACAAACAATTCAAAACAGAGTGGATATTGTCAAATGTATATCGCAACTCAAAGCTGTTAAGTCTGTTGAACAAAGCAAAGAGTATTTAGCAGTTGAACTTATCAACGGAAAAACACACAGACTCAGAGGTGATTTTTATCATGAACAATTCGAAATTGGACTTTATTCAGAGCGTCTCCGAGCAGCAGCAGAAAGCCGAAAAGCTCCAAATGAGCTTGCAGCAGCTCTCTCAGACGCTGATCAATTTCGAGAAACTTATAGAGCAAAGCGAGCAGCCTATAATCGAAAGCACTACGCTTTTGCACAGCGTACAGGGGACGACAATAGCATTGGAAATGCATCTCAACTCATTTTTGAAAGAGATAGGGAATCTATCACCCCAAGCCATACAAACACTGACAGAGGACTACACAGCACAAATCAATCAACTCCAGTCTCAACTTGCCAATATAGATATTGCGGAAGTTTCAAAAGTGAAATCGAGCATGGATTCATTTTCAATATCAATTCAAGAATTACAGACCAAAATAAACACCCAATTGCAGAAGATCTCAATAGACCAACCCAGCTTACAAAAGAGTATTCAAGTCCAGATACAGCAAGCGATCGCCAACCAAAGCAAGCCGATAGAGAGCAGTATAGCAATGTTGATTATGGAAAAACTGGATACGCAAAAAGCGACATACATGTTAGGTGGGGCGATCGTGATTGGACTATTGAGTCTTTTAATCGCTTTATTTATGGCTTATCAGACAGCTATGAACGTCAAGACCATCAAAGCACAACAACAAATGATTCAACAAAACTCACAAGCGATTACAGCTCAAATCAGCTATTTGAACACACTACGGAAGTAAATCATGCAAACCGAAATAGATCAATATTTGATAGAACAAACCAACTTATTGCAACAACAAAACAGCTTATTAGCAGAACAAAACGAAGCCTTGAGCCAACAGGTCAGTTCATTAAAAAATATGTTGATCAGCTACAGGGAAGTAGAGCAGAGTTTAAAGAACAAAATCAACACATTGAACTTAGAGAAAGAAGCACAACACGCATTAGTTATAGCGATGAAAGCAGAACTTTCACATCTCGAACAAGGCGAGTTTTCGGAGCAATTACAGAGAGAATTTCAAGCAAACTTGAAACTTCAATTACAAACGCAATTAACGAAAGCATTCAATCAGTTGGATTTAAAAACAACTCTCCAAGACTTAGTGAAGATCGAATTGAAGCCCATACAGCAGAACATAAACGCACAGCAGATGGACCTCAAAGCGGCACTCTCGAAAATCTTGCAATTTCAGCCACCAAACGACTTTTACGAAGATTTGGAGACGCAAAGCGAGCAGATCAATACGCTTGGGGAAACTGTAGGAAGATTGATGAACTTAATCAAAAACTTGAACAACTAGAACCTATTGTTGCTCAAATGAGATGCAAACCAAAGCCAGCAACAGCTTGGCAGCTACGATTTGATGGATTTTATCCTGGTTATGTTCGAGCTTACCAAGAGTTGTCAGCGCAGCAACAACAGGCTTATCAGGATAATAAAGCATTGTGGTTGATTGAGATCACGGAGCAAAAAATTGAAAAACTCCTAGCCTACATGACTGAAGCCAGAAGAAATATTGACAGTAGTGACTATGCAAGGATTGGAGAAATTATCAAGAATGATGAAAGGATGCTTAAGTATTTGAAGTGTGAATTAATTTTATCTCACAAAAATAATCATTTAGAAGATGAAAGAGCTTCATATCTTTCATGCTTAAAAAATTTTGATGAAATCAAGGAACGAATCAAAGCAGTTACATCTTCAACTCATCAAAGTTCTGATGATGCTCCATCTGGGGTTACGCAACACAGTTATGAACTAGAACCCAAACCTAAACAGGAAAATGATTCGAATGCCGATTTTGATTTTTAGAAAATTAACATCGTGTAAAAAATCTGCAGAATTACCAACAACTACATAGTTGTTGGTAATGGTAGTAATCGTTGTATAATTAGGCTTAATACCTCAAGAGAGTGGTTTTACATCATCTGATCATTGACAGTAACGTGGACAAATAATCTATAAATCGAACAACTCACTCTAGTTTTGAGATGTAACGATTCGGCTGAATATTAAAACGCCTTGGCAGTGCCAAGGCTTTTTTAGCTATTTCATCCTGTGATCTGACCAATAACAAGGCACAGTGATTAATTGATTTTCATGTAATCTTGACCAAAGCCTCATACCTAAATCAGTCTCAAGCGCATCAAGGATAAAATTAGAAATAATCACGGTTGGCTTCATCATGTCATAGCGTTTGTATAGCACTTTATGGATAAGCTCTAAACGAGCTGAATGACGATCATTTAGCCCATATTCATCTAAGACCAGTAAATCAAAATCAGCAAAAAATTGAATCCATTGTTCTTCAGATTGGTCTTCAATGCTCCATGAATCCATAATGGTTTTTGCTATCTGAGCACTCGTTATATAACGAGATGACATTTTGGTTTTACAGATAACATTTCGAATGATCGCTGATCCTAGGTGAGTTTTTCCAGTACCTGGTGTGCCATAAAGGATAAGGTTGGATTTCGATCCGTTTAATAATTGCTGTGTGAAATTCTGACAGCATTCGACAACTTGCTGCTGTTCAGTAGTACTAGCACTATAATTAGAAAAGCCACATTCCAAATAGCGTTGATTTAACCCTGAGCTATGAATACGGTGTTGTAACAGCTTTTGCTGTAACTCTTCCTGGTGTTGTTTATTCGTTTGTTCAAGATTTTCTTTCGCACAGACTTTGCATAACTGATGGTTACCAACTTTTATTAATGGGTAACCATGTTTTGAGCACAGGGTAGTTAAAACTTCATTAGGAGTTTTTAATAGATCAATAGCTATATTCATTATCTACTCCTAGATCCATTTTTGATTTATTGGTTTCGCTTCATTTTTATCATCCTGTCTTTGAGGTGAAGATGAAGATGAAGATGAAGATGAAGATGAAGATGAAGGGCATTCTTCAAGTAATGCTTGTGCATTGCTAGAGCATTGCGAATTTGATGCATTAGCATTACTTGTGCTTTTATTCCAGCGAGCTTCTGCTGCGACTTTGCCACGTTCAGATTTCATTTTTTGATTCTGAATAGCCTGTTCTTTTAAAGCGGTGAAATAATGAGATTGAATGAAACCATTCGCTTCTTCAAAAAGATTCAGAGTTTTTAAAGTAGACATCAAACTTTTGGTTTTAGGACTTGTTAGTTTGGTCACACTCATCAAAATGTGAGTTTCGCTTGGTATAGGACCATTTTTCCAAAAGTCCATCATAAGAAAAAGGGTAGCACCAACTTGCTCACTCGAGAGGCGAGTAAATTTCGCTTGAAGATCACCAATGTACAACGGCATCCAGATTGTTGCGTCAGTATTCATTTTGAACCTATTAAAGGCAGGGGCATTGCAATCATGACCCTGTATAGAATTAAGAAAATAGTTTTAGAAAACGTGTACGAGCTGTTTGGATGAGATCTTCTAAGTCGTATATGGTGAAGTCATGAGTTATAGGATAGCTTTCACATAAACGGTCAGCCCACAAACGAAGTGCCTGATGATCATTGAAGCAGCTGTTTACTTTAAGTTTGGGAGCGAGTTGATCTAAACGAGGGATTTCAAACTCATGAATGATATGATTTGCCATCGCATCGGCAGCTTTACAAACAACGACACCATCGAATATTGATTTATCCAACATATTGAATCTCCTGACAGCCAAAATTAGGTAGTACAAGGAAATAGGGATGTTGTTTATGCGTTATTTTCTTTATCATTAGTAAATACCTCATGATTTACGTCTTGGTGGTATCTCAGGCTTGTTTGCACGACTTATGTTTCACTTTGGCGAGAGAGGTATAAGTTGTTTGGACAGGCCTGAATTTTTTGTTCTTCGTAAAATGTATGGGGAATTATCTGCAGCTATGGCATAATTAACCTCATAAAAAGTACTAGGAAAGTAGGAAAATTTATTCCTTAGACGTAAATTATCATATTTTTACGGCATTTCAAGTATTTTTTACTATTTAACTAGGAAAAAATATGATTAAGTCAAACTTGGCTGTATTATTAGCTGAAAGAAAGATGCGCGTTGCAGATTTGGTAAAAGAGACTGGAATCAATAAAAGTACGCTCTATAAGCTGTATAATGATGAGTCTGTACGCATTGATTTTGAGACGATTGACAAGATTTGTTTGGCTTTAAATATAGAAGTTGGGGATTTATTGGTTTATAAAGATGACAATAAGTAATCAATAAAATTAAACTAATATTAAATTTTTTATTTTAATTAGTTCTTGTTAAATACTTTACGTAATAAAGAGGTAAGGAATAAATTATGGATATAATATTTTGAAAACATAATTTATTCCTTTTAATCTTTAATTAGTTATTTGAGATCTAGTCAAATCCTCTTAACATTTTTTCTTCAGCCTCTCTCTTAGTTTCATAATTAATCTTGTTATTAATATAATCTATAAATTTCTTTGACCATTTTTTAACCCTTAGATTTTCGTGGTCAATTAAAGGTTCTATCAATTTTTTATCTTCTTGTAAGTAAGGAATAAGGGAACCCATCCAAGACCTGCTCGAAAAGTTTGCTGCAACTGTACTGTTAAAAGATTCATTATCACCATATTCAGATATTAATCTTAGGAGTAATGGATTAAAAAATTTATTTTCTCCATCTGAAATAAACATACTTATTGCTTTAGTTGTAATTATCAGTGCAGTTTCATCTTTACACCACTCCATAACACTATCAGCATCTAATAAATCAAAAATGCTTTTATCACGCTTATGGTAAGACTTTCCACTTCCTAGTAAATCTAATAATCTATATGATTTTTTATAATTTCCATCTAAAAACTTGGATGAAATATTCAGCCATAGGTATTCTCCATGAAGCTCAAACGCTTTAAAGAATGCTTCACCAATATAGTCCCACAAATCATTATAATTGATGTCGTAATTACCTACTTGATCAATTAAATGTAGGCATAGTTTTAAAGCAAATTCTTTGTGTTCAGTTGCTAATAGTTTTTCTACAGAATTTAACCAATGATGACTATCGAATTGATATAATTTATCACTTTCTTTAAACGATACATTAAGAACTAAGATAGTTAAAGTTTGATTAATTAATTTTAAATCAAGGTCTTTTCGTCCAAACATGTACATACTCAAATTATCTAATGCAACCCAAACTGCGGTAGCATCAACTTTTCTTAGAGATAAACAAAAGTCGGTAATTTCTTTTTCAGTAAGGTGTCTAGTTACACTTCCATAATTGAGTATCGATGCAGCGCTACTTGATAGACTACCTGTTTTAATTAATTCAAGAAAAATATCTAAATGATGTGCGTTGAATTCACCTGTTCGTACTGCGTCTGGATAGTATTGAATTAAAGCTTTATCTGAAGAAATCAGCTCAATTATTTCCTTCCATTTGTTGATATCATTATTATTAATACCGCATAAAAAACCTGCAAAGAATTGTATGTTGTTTGGCGTATCATTTCGTAAAAAGTTTACAAGTTTGTCCAAAATTACATTTATGGCGTCATTATCCAATTGCATGGCTAGATGTTTACCAAAGATCCAGCTTTGTTTATGTTCCGGAAAGGTTAACAACATCTCAAGATGAGGGATTAAATCGTTATAAGTCTCTTTAATAGATTCCGCTAAAGCTTTAGCATCCTCAGCTGCAACATCAATATAATGACCATCTTTATCTTTAACATATTCTCTAGAAGGGTTGAGAATAATTAATTTCAATTTTTCTTCAAGGTTATTATCATCTGGTGACAATAGTTGTTCCCAAGACTTTAAAAGCTCAATTTGTTCAGTTTCCAAACTTTTAGTATCAAATTGAAAAGCATGAGTAATTGCTTGAGAGGCTGAAGGCCAATATTTCCCTGAAAGTCTAATTACTTCCTTGAATACGGAATCTAATTGTTGTTGAATAGGGTACTTTATTAATCCTCTGAGTTCATGCCCAAATACATTCTTAACTTGCTCAGTTATCTTGTCATGCTTAATAAGATCAATTAATGTATTCAGATGATGTTGCCAATAAGCATATATTTCTGTGTATGTTTTCGGTTGCCATTCTATCAGTTCTGGCTTAGTACCTTGATGTTCAGCTCCGACTATTCTAGTGCCTCCTTGGGAGCTAATAGCTGATTTGACAGCTTGTAGGATGACAAAGTGCGATTTTTCAGTATTAATTTCCATAGCTTTATCTAGTAAAGCTAATCTTTTTTCAAAGCTTGCCTCAGTACCACACAAGTTTGTTCTAAATAATTGTGCGAATTGTCCTGTAGCATTATTACCATAACTTTCGTTTTCAAATTGAGCAAACTTAAATAAACTCCATGCAGCTTTATCGAAGCAAGAATCATGAAATACCAACATTTCTAATGACCAGATAAAGTTACGTCTAACATCTCCACAGATAGATAATATATCAGTATCATTTAAACTATTAATAATGCGATATATAAGTTGAGTTGTAACGACAGGGTTCACTTCAACTAGTGCGCGGAACAATCTTGAACCCGCTTTAGTAAGCAACAGTTCCGCTTGGCCGAAAGGGCGATGAGATTCACAAAAGTTTTCAATAAACTCGTTAACATTCTTTGATGAATCTAAATATTTAATTTGCTTACAAAAGCTTTCTAACAATGATGCGGGTAGTTCACTTACTAAAGCTGCTTGGCTATCGAATAAACTATTATTCCACCATTGCATAGCTAAATTAAGAGCGAGTGGTTTTGGAACTATTCGAGCAAAGTTGCTAGTGCAGTTAATTAATTCTTTTTGACTAAAAATAGTGATGGTTCTGTCAAAACACTTTTGATCTGTTTGAGCTATTCGATTAATGAAATCTGCATCAATATTAGAAGCTTGACCACTGTCTTTTTGAAATTTGAAATAATCAAATAGCGAAAAAACAATTAAGAGTTCTTTAGACTCATGGGTAAGAGTACCATCGCCATTAATTAATTTTTCAACTAGCTCGGGCTCAGTGAAGTGTGTTGTTAAAGCCCCATTTTTTTGTAATTCATGTGTAGCCATTTGTGCTAATAATGGAAATCCTTCAATAAATACCTCTAACTGTTTTCTTAAAGGTGGATCCAATTGAGGTAAACGTTCATGAATGATTTCATCAATTTTTTCGGATGCTAACTTTTCTAATTTAATCGGAATGCTATTTTTAAGATGTATTGGCTCATCATGATAAAATAAGTTGTTATTAGCTTAAGATTAGAGTGATTAATTTCAATTGCATTCACTGCATAATTGTGTAATTCAACCTTACAGTTATCAATAATAATGTATCCTGTTATCCCACTCTCAGAGAGTCTTGATATCTCACTTTGTATGGTCGATCTGAGATCTGCACCATTAATAACTAAAAACTCTTTATCATCAATTTTTTTATTATTTTTATATTCTAGGATTAATCTAGATTTACCTAAACCAGACAGACCAGTTATCCTTACATAAGGTGTTTGAGACTCAAGAGCATTAGTTAAAGCCTCAAATGCTGATTGTCGAGCATTATCAGTTTTGTAAGGTAGTTCGTGTTTGCGTTCGTCGTATTTAAGCCATTGATCTATGGGTTTACCAATTTGCGAATTAAATTTTCCTAATGAAGGCTTTGATTTTATAAATTTTTTTAAATGAATAACTACGCTATCCATTTCTGTTTTAGGTTTGACAATTGAAGAATGATTTACATTATTTATAGTTTCAATCTGATGATGTCTGAAGATGCTTTTAGAGCTCATGGCTGAAACTATAGTTTCGTCAGCATCAATAATACTTAAGATGTTTAAATATTGATCGATACTTTTATCCACCCATTGATCGTTAATATCATCTAGGTCGCTAGCATTACTGACTAGTGATTTTAAATGTCTATTTCTCCAACTAATGTATTTGCCAATGTTAGCCAAGCCTGACCCTTCATGTGGTACATCGAAAAAACATACTTTGCTAATATTATGTTTTGTACCTTTAGCATTCAGCTTTAATAACATTTTTTTAATAACTATGCCGCCCATGCTATGACCGACTAAGATTATGTCATCATTTTCTATATCACAATGAGCTTTGATATCGCTTAGTACGCCATTTGCGATACTAGAAATTGACGGAGCTGACTTAAAGAATAGCCAAGCAAGATGAGGGGAGGTATATCCAAATTCCTTCACTTCATATTCAATGGATTGGTCCTCATCCAAAAACTTAGGAAAATTACCCCATGTAGTACCGACCTGTCCTGTTAAACCATGAACAAAGATTATATATTTATTCATTAATCCATCTTTTGGTTAAAATTGTCTTGAAGGAATAATAGTTAAAATATGATTTTTTTCCAATATAATTATTGAGTTACTAATTTATTTGAAAATATAAAATAAATGAAGGTGTATTTTCTTAGTCTTCATCTGATTAAACTCAATATAAAATCTTTATTCATAGTAAGAAGCATGAACCAATCGCCTAAAGTTATTGTTTTTGATGCTTTAGGGACACTCGTCAAAATTGGTGAGAGTCGATCCCCATATCGTAAATTGATGAAGTGGCTCAAATCTAATGGTAGAAATCCAAGTGCACAAGATGCAAAGATCATCATGTCAAATCCTGTTGATGTTGCACAATTGGCCAAGATTTTTGGAGCAGACCTACCAGAACAACTTTTGAAGGAGATCAACCATGATCTTCAGCTTGAATTAAGCACAATTCAACTCTATGAAGATACAGTGCCTACACTTCAAATTTTGAAAGAAAGTGGTTTTAAAATTGCGCTGTGCTCGAATTTAGCAATGCCTTATGGTGAACAACTTAGAAAACTACTCCCTGATGTTTTTGATACTGTTGCATTCAGTTATGAGGTTGGAGCCATAAAGCCAGATCATCAAATTTATGATGTGATTCAGACATATTTTGGTTGTGATTTTTCAGGAATGCTCTTTATCGGGGATCATCCCATCTTAGATGTTGAAACACCCTTATCATTAGGAATGTCAGCAAGGCTCATTGAACGTCAGAAAAACCAAAAACTGTTAAGTGTCATTCAAGAATTAATTTAAAGAAGGTAAATTTTCGGGCTACTTATAGGAGTAATACAAACCTTAAAACATTAAAAATGACAACGATCAACTCTAATGTTTTGTTCAAAATTTTTTAAAATCATAATTTAAAAAACTATGAAGATGCTACGGCATATCGTTACCTTTGATTCTAAGATGCTTATAAAAGTTCTAATTCATCAAATTTCTTTTTATATGGTAATACTCGCTAAAAACTAATAGGATCTAAGAAGTAAAAAATTCTCTATTACAAACATACTAACTATTTTGATGGGGTGATAATTATGAGAGTGTTAAATGAGTGTGTTAGGGCTGGTGATCTTTTATTGTGTTATGAAGATATAGATAGAAGTGCAGAAAAGACTGGTGAAAGTGGATATATACATGTTGCAATTGTACTAGATAGCGAAAAAATTTTAGAAGCAGATATGAGAGGGATTAGATATACAACGACTAATGAACTACTGAAAAGTTTTGAGTATCTAGCAGTTTTAAGACAAACAGAGGTGTGGTCTAGTCAAAAGTTAAATGATTTGAAGGAGTTTGCCGAAAATTGCATAGGTAAAAAATTTAATCTAGTTGGAATGAAGAGAGTTTCACAGCGCAAAGAAGAATCCTCATTTAATTCTTTAGAACGAATCCAGAATTATTTCAATGGGAATGGGGAGAGAGTAAATCCATTTAGAGAAGTGTACTTTTGCTCGGAATTAGTTGTGTCTGCATTTATTTACTTAGGAATTATCGATTCTGCTGCTTCTGTAGTATATCAACCCGAAACATTATCCCCACAAGATATTGGTAAAGATAAAACTTTTGGATTTTTTATTGGCTATTTACTTAAGGATAATGAATATAAAGTCCATGAAAGTGACTATTTTCAAACTTCTATATAGATGAATTTTAAACAATATAACTAATAAGAAATTTATGTCATATACAAATAGTTGCATTTTTTATAATTATGTAAGGTAATGAGAAATAAATTACGATGATTACAGAAGCCACCTTATCAACCTGGACTGCACCATCTAGTGATACTGAGAAAGATAAACAAGATCGAGCTGAACGTATGATTCGTCAAGCTATTGATGAGCATATTCCCTTTAAAGCTTGTTCATTAAAGGTTTATGCAAAAGGCTCTTATGCTAATAATACAAATGTTAGATCAGATAGTGATGTTGATATAGCAGTAGAATGTACAGACGCTTTATATTGGGAGGAAGAGGAAAAAGGCAACCGAAGACAGGTATCTGCTGGGCCATATAAAGGGATATGGACACCTGCAAAGTTAAGAGCAGAATTAGTATTAGCAATGCAAAAGAAGTTCCCTAATCAGGTTGATACGTCAGGAGTAACGGCTATACAAATTAATGCGAATACAGCTCGTGTTAATGCTGATGTAGTTCCATGTTTCAGCTATCGGTATTACATGGAAAACTACCATAGAGATGGTACGAAAATTTTCAAAACTAATGGTATAAGTATAGCTAATTATCCCTTACAGCAAATAAGAAACGGTCGGGATAAGAATAATAGGACAAATTATAACTATAAGAAATGTGTAAGAATTTTAAAACGTATAGAAAATGCAATGGCACAAGAGAGTAAATTCAAAGAGCTTCCATCGTACTTTATTGAATGCTTAGCATATAACTGTCCAGACTACATTTTTACAAGATCTACATGGACACTGATGTTAAGAGAAATTCTTAGCTATATTTATCATTCTTTAGAAGATGAGCCAAATATAGATCGTTGGTTGGAAGTGAATGAATGTTTTTATCTGTTTCATACACAACAAAAATGGACTCGTCAGGATGGTAGAGCATTTGCTCATGCTGCTTGGAATTATTGTGGGTTTAAATAAATGAATAATAATTTAATGAATTAGGTAAATTTCAATGTCTCGGGGTATTTATCTTTTTATGTGGGCGTATCAAGAAAGCTTTAGAATATCCGTTCAAACTCTTATTAGAGATGTACTAAAAGAATTAGGTGCGGAAGGTAATGCTGAAGTTTTTTTAGTAGGCGCTAGGGGGCCAGAAAGTAAAAATAGAAATGAGGTATGCATTGAGCCAGAAGATGGAAGATGGTCTCTTTCAATATTTAGAGGATTATTAGATTCGATTGAGGCTATTTATGATACTCATCATTTACAAAGTATGTTTTATGGCGATGAAGCAAGTAATCGAGATAAGCCCAAATGGATGCGACAGGATTCGACTCGTAGAGCTGTGGAAGATTCACTTAAAGACTATGATGAATCTAATGGTGTAATTTCTTTTTGTGGGGGACCTCAATATTTAGGTGGATATTATATTACTCCAGTGATCCAAATCCCTGCGAGTACTTTCATAAAATTCCCTGCATTAGCAGATAAACCTAAAGGGAATCGCCAACAAGGCTACGGGTATCGTAGTCTTATACATGCTGCAATTTTGACTGTACTTAATGAAGTATCTGAAAGACTTAAAAGCCCAGAACCAGGTCGTAATACTTTTAGGGCTATGAGAAGTCCTGAGGAAATTATACAAATTGCAGCAAAGGGTTTTTTACGGACACCCGGATTATCAATTGAGGAGCGATACTATGGGGATGGTCTTTTTGAACAATTGAATCTGGTTTCATCTCTTTTATATGAGGGGGGAAAAGGGATTGGGAGCTTAATTCTGATTAACGCTGAGAATGAAGCTATTGATTATTTGATTCAGTTTAAGCAACCAATCGCACTTCGTGAACCTCGTTGGGTTCGTAAGATTTTACAAATGGCGGTATCTGGAGCTGCAATTATTGCCGATAGCCAGTGTATATATGGCTTAGGATATCTTAAACCAACTCATGATTCGAGTGAACAAGATGCTTTTACTATTAATTTTCTTGATCATTATTCTTGGGAATTATGCTGTGGAGATCAAGCGTTTCTTCAGAGTAATTATGGAGTAGCTAAACTTCCACAGGAGTATTTTGATCAAGAATCTTTTACAGCAAATTATATTCGCTTATTTCCTCGATCTTCAGTTGAGGATAGTTTACATTTGTGGAATTTATTAAAAGTTCAGATAAAACAAGAATATGGAAGTATGATAGTAGTGACAGAAGATGCTGCTATAGAAGCTACAAGGCTAAATAAACAAGGTACTTCTATTTTGCCAACGCGTTTAACTGAATCATTGCTTCAAAGTATTAGTGGCATTGATGGAACAATTTTGCTTGATCCTTATGGTTTTTGCCATGCATTTGGAGTTATTTTGGATGGTGAAGTAAATGATGCATGCACACCCTCTAGGGGGTCTAGATATAATTCAGCAGTGCGTTATGTATACTCTGAAGGTAGGCGTGCGCTTGCATTAGTTGCATCAGATGATAAAACTATTGATATTATTCCTGAAATTCGTCGTTTAGTAAGTCGTTCTTTACTTGAGAGATATATCAAAACATTTATTGCATCGACAAGTGAAAACTTTCATGACTCTCGCAATTGGCTTGATAATCATAGGTTCTATATTAATGCTGAACAATGTGAGCAGCTTAATACTGCAATTGATCGTTTGGACAGTACTCCTAGAGAGGTAGGTCGTATTTATATTGGAACAGATAAGTTTGAGGTGCATCCTGATTTTGATGAAAGTTATCTGATTGATTAAATATTTAATATTAGGAGAGCTTTATGCATGATTATGCAGTATTTGGCCATGATAGAGCATCAATTGGTAGATGGCTTGGATTTACAGCGATTGCTATAGCAGGTGGGATTGCCCAAATTTTATCTATGGCAAGTAATTTGACAGGCCTAGATGCTTTTACAAAAGCAACTATTACGACCGGTTTAGTATATTTTGCACTTCATTGGTTGTTTAATAAGTGGATTTGGAAGGTTCCATTTTTTGAGATTCCTGATATTAGTGGGGAGTGGAACATAAGAGGTCAAACTTTAAATGATGATGGTTCTAGCAAGTATGATTGGAATGGGATAATTGGTATTGAACAATCTTGGAAATGTATTTCAATTCACTTGAGAACAGCACAAAGCCAAAGTGAAAGTTATACAGCGACTCTTTCGCGTCGATATGGACCAACTGGTGGTTGGTTGCTCAGTTATAGTTATAGAAATGAACCAGAGTTAGAGAAATCTCATGAGTTAAATTCCCATAAAGGGTATTGTGAGATTGAGTTTGATAAAGAGTTGAAATTGGGTAAGGCTGCTTACTTCAATAATTCAGGTAGAAGAACTTTTGGTGTAATAAGCTTGGAAAAAGTTAATGAGTGATTTAAATATCATCGGAAAAATATATCGGCTAGCCAACTCTGTACATCAGGTGAATAGCACCTAAGACAATGCAATACCATAGAAACATTATTCAGCTTGTTGAAAGAGCGATACAATTTAGTGATGAGTTAAGCACGCAGTATTCATGGATTTCTGAGGGGAATTTGTATATCAACTTACCCATTCAAATAAGCCAATAATTCAGATTACGGAGTTATTGGCTTAAGCGGGATTCGGGTTAACTACTTTGAAATTTAGTAAAAAAATTATCCTTTTTTCATTTTCTAGCTAGTTTCCTCACTGAATATTCTCGAGCCAAAATCATATTTTTGATCTCCTCAGAGAGGATATGATTTTCAATCTTGTTCATTGCATCCCTTAGATCTTTTGCATCAATTTGGGTGTAGTCAGCAGTAATATCTGAGTCATCTTGATAAGAGTGATTAATCAAAGCCTTAACGGTATACATCCCAATACCACAACGGTTTGCAATAGACGTAAATGTGCGTCTTAAATCATGAAAGGTAAAGGAGATACCTGTGGTCTCAGCAATTTTGTGACGAACATGCCTGCGATCTTTGATATGGGTTTGATTATTCGTTGCTGGAAAGACATATTTACACCCATTCGAATATTTTTTTCGCTGTTTAAAGATATGCAGTAATGTATCTCCTAAAGGTAAGAGGAGGTCATCACCATTTTTGGGATTAATAATTTTTAAAGTCCCGTACTTCAAGTCAATATTAGCCCACGCAAGTTGCTCAACTTCACTACGTCTAAGACCAGTGAGTACAAATGTCAAAAGGAAATCTTGGTTCAAATAACCGTATTCATTCGCCTTTTCATGCCCCCGCCATTGTGTTTGAACAATCGCTAATACCCAGTCTGCTTGTTGTTCACTGTTAATATAACCTTTTCTAGGTTTTAATTTGTTAAATAAATCACTCTGATAAAGAATCTGTACAGGGCTAAATTCCGTTATAAGTGGTTGGTTGTTATTGGTCAGTCTTTTTCGATGATAATTGTAAATTGCAGAAAATAGCTTAAGCGTGATGTTGGCATGAGATTTATTGGTTTGCGATATTTCAGCATGCTTTTCAACTACCATTTCCATGGTTATATCTGTAATTTTTAAATGATGCCAATCTTTTAAATACAGATTCATATCTCTGTCATATACAGCGACTGTATTGGGTTTTAGCTCTGATTTAGATTCAATATAGTATTTATGAGCATTTAACACAGTCGGAATTTGCCGATGATTATGACGTTCCTGAGAAGCTTTTTGACGTAGCTGTTCTTTTTTGTCATTAGGGTTTATCCCTTGGGACATCTCTAGAAGATACTCGGTAGCTTTTTGCCTTGCTGTTTCAGGTGTATAAAGACCATGATCACCGATGGTTACACGACAAGGAGCGCCACTTGGCATCTTTTTCTCAACGGTATATACCAGAGAATGGCGAGTGGCCCTGATAGCAAAGCCAATAAGTTTAAGGTCACGAAAGAAGATTTGTTTACCCGTGGGAATATCAAAACAATATGATTTTGATTCTTTTAATGAATCTTCCGCGTTTGGATCTGACAGTTGTTTAATCAGGTTTTTAACAAACGAGAGGGTAATAATTACTTTCTTATTAGACATTTTCATTTCCTAACAGCACTAGCTGAATTAGTGATTAGATCTTTGGTATACATGGAGTATACAAAGGGCTAGAAAATGAAAATTAATTTGATAGAGAATTTAGAAATTTTGTTCATGATTATTAAAAAACAATCACTTAAAGTACTCCGAAGATGCCGCTGCATGTGTCGTTACCCTGAACCCGATGAGTTCAAGGAGGATGCGACGTATACTTGCTGGGTTTCCCATACGGAGATGGGCATACACTCTAAATATACAGAACACACCCATAAGTGTTAGTATCGGCAGGGGAATAGACCCGCTGGCGAACACCTCAGAGTTAAGTTAATTATAAACAATAATCCCGGTGTGGCAACTCTATGCTGTTCATGAACTGTAAACAGTTCGGTCGAATGTCCGAAGTTTAAACAGAATTCGAGATTATTCAGTCAGTTCTTCAACTTCTTCTAAAATAGTTTGTAACAAACGCTCGCAATGCGCATATTGTTGCAGTGATCTGTTCATATTCAAGACCTCCTGCATCAGCTCAAGTGCAACCATAATAATCAGCTTGCTAGGTTCCATGCGTGGTGCTTTACGGCGAAATTCATCATATTTGTCATTTAATAACTGTGCCGCGCGTTCTAATTCTTCCTGCTTGTCAGGAGTAGAGGCCAAACGGAAACTATGCCCCAATACTCTGAGATCAATTGCAATTTGTTCACTCATGATGAGGCTTCCTCAGTCGCTTCAGTCGGATGGGCCAGTTGTTGAATTTCCTGTGCGTGATGATCCTGCGCAGTGCCAAGAATGGCCAGACGTTGAATAATCGCTTCAACCTTGGCTTTGGCATTTTCATTTTTCTGGGTTAAACGTTCAGATTCCTGAGTCAGACGCTGAATTTCCTGCTGGGCATGACGCTGTTCAAGGATCATCTTTTCCTTAACTACGCGCAGTTCATTCCGTTCAGCCAGAATTTCCTGAAAACGGTTTTTCAGGTCGGTACAGCTTTTTTCCAGACGACCATAACGGTCTGCCAGTGCAGTTGCATCATTATTAAGCAGTTGAAACTGGGCACGAGAATCCGTCAATTGTTCTGTCAGATTTTCATTTTCTTGTTGTTTTTGCGCAATCACGCTGTTTTTTTGTTCAATTTGCTGTTGATGTTGCATCATTGAAGAGTCTTGCTCTTCGCGCAAACTGGAATTTTCACTTTCAAGCCGTGCAAGTCGCGTTTTTAACACGCCGATCTGCACTTGTAGACGCTGTAATTCTTCTAACATATCGAGGTCGCACAGTGTTGCAAACAAAGGTAATATATAAGCAGTATAAAGATTGGATAAACGAATGCAAGACGATATTTCAGGTTGGACCGAATGGCACCGCAATTTTTCTTCAATTGAGGAAATTTCTAGCCCTAGCGAACTACATGGTTTGCTAACTGGCATTGTTTGTGTCACCCAGGCGCCAAGCAGTGAAGAGTGGTTACAGATTTTAGAAACACTGGATGTACCTGAACTGGATGCCGAAGCATTAGAGTTGTTGACGGGCGAAGCTGAAGATGTATTTCATGCACTGTCTGAAGATGAGCTGGATTATTTACCTTTGCTGCCTGATGATGAGCATGTGCTTTCAGAACGCGTACAGGCTCTGGCGGACTGGTGTGCAGGCGTGGTCTTAGGTTTCGGACTGGCTTCAGGACATATCCGTCAGGATGAAGTTGAGCTGATTGAACATTTACAAGATGTAGCCGCAGTTGAATTTGAAGACTCAGACGATGATGCTGAAGGTGAAGAAAGCTATCAGGAATTGTACGAATTTGTGCGTCTGATTCCTGTCAGTCTGTCTTTAGGGCGTAAAAAGGTCGAAGTTGAAGAAACGCCACTCTTACAGCAATTTAGTCAAAAAAATCAGCCTAAAGTCGCTACTACAGAAGCGCAAAGTGTAGTCGAGATTTTCTCGCCTAAACGTCTAAGCTGATGAAATGCTGAGGTGAGTCATCACCTGCTTGAAATCAGGCATATATTTTGCTGTTTACAGTGAAATCTATAGTCTGATTTCAAGACTATATTCTAAATACAAGTATTGATCGATAAGAAGTAAGGTGTAATGAAGAAATTGACACAGGCAGTTTTTGAGGAGCGTCGCGCAATCCTCGCAGGGGAAATCGGTTTACGCAGTATCGCTATTATCGCGACCAGTCCAGTAGCTATGCGTAACCGTGATGCAGATTATAAATACCGTGCAGACAGTAGTTTCTTCTATTTAACCGGATTCGCGGAACCTGAAGCTGTGGCTGTGATTGAAACCTTTGACACTGAAGAAGAAGGCTATAGCTACAGTTTGTTCTGTCGTGAACGCAACCGTGAAATGGAAATCTGGAATGGCTACCGCGCGGGTATTGATGGGGCTATTCAGGATTATGATGCAGATGAAGCCTATGCGATTGATTTGCTGGATGAAGAAATCTTAGAAAAGTTACAAAATAAAGATCAGTTGTTTTATCGCATTGGACAGCATGCAGAGTTTGATGCGCGTGTCGCCAAATGGATTGCAACTGCAAGTGGTGAAAGCCGTCGTGGTACTTCTGTGCCAGCGCAAGTCATTCAGCTGGATCGTATTGTTGATGAAATGCGTCTGCATAAAGATGCAAATGAAATCGAACTGATGCAGATTGCTTCCGATATTTCTGCTGATGCACATACGCAAGCGATGCTAGCAGTACGTCCGGGTATGATGGAATATGCGCTGGAAGCCGAGCTGAATTATGTCTTTGGCAAAAATGGCGGTGTTCCGGCTTATAACAGTATTGTCGGTGGCGGTGAAAATGCCTGCATCCTGCATTATGTAGAAAATGACAAAGAACTGAAAGATGGCGATTTAGTCCTGATTGATGCTGCAGCTGAATATCAGTTCTATGCTTCAGACATTACCCGTACCTTTCCGGTAAATGGTAAATTCAGTCCGGAACAGAAAGCCTTATATAACGTAGTACTGGATGCTCAAATCGCTGCGATCAATGCCGTGCAAATTGGTAACTCGTATAAAGAACCTCACAATGTTGCAGTGCTTATTTTGGTGCAGGGTTTGCTCGATCTTGGCTTGATGCAGGGTAATATCGACGAGATTATAGAAAAAGAAGCTTTTCGTCAGTTCTACATGCACGGTACGGGGCATTGGCTCGGTATGGATGTGCATGATGTCGGTGCTTATAAGGTTGATGGTGAATGGCGCTCGTATGAAGAGGGCATGGTCGTGACCGTTGAGCCGGGTCTCTACATCGCGCCTGATGATGAAACAGTGGATGCCAAATGGCGTGGAATTGGCATCCGAATTGAAGATGATGTGGTAGCCACTGCAAATGGCCCGCTGGTTTTAACTGCGAAAGTTGTCAAAACGGTAGAAGAGATTGAAGCATTGATGGCGAAAGCGCGCGCTGCCTAATCCAAGAAAAATACAGAAAGCCGGTCGCGAGATCGGCTTTTTTTATGACATTTCTATGCCGTTTTAAACAAGAATTCCTAGCTATATCGAATCGATCAAAAAGTGACTTAGCTTACGTTTATCTCGAACAAGTCAAATAAAACTAACCTAAGTAAAATTTACAGCTTAAAAAGTGACAGGAAGTCAACACAGAAAATCTGTTTTTAGCATCAAAGCTACATATTAAATTCGCTGAGATTCTCATACTTTCTCTGATCCTTAAATAAACTTAAATAACAGCAGGAGAACACTTATGAGATTAAATACGATTGACTGGATTGCTTATGCTTTAACAATCGTTGGTGGCATTAATTGGGGTTTAATTGGTGCATTCGATTTTAATTTGGTCGCTGCAATCTTTGGTGATATGAGCGCCTTATCTCGAATTGTTTATGTATTGGTTGGTTTGTCGGCATTGTACCTGATTTATACAGGAACGAAGTTGGGTAGAACAGTACACCACACAGATCATCATACCAATATTGTGCGTTAAGCTAATCTTCTTGGGCGAGTTTCTTGCAAGATAGGATTCATGTCTTCGAGTAACTTGCCGAGAGGATAGAAATAGTGTGGAAGATGAAGAAACCTCGGTAGATTTCCGGGGTTTTTTATTAGGTGTTTATACGTTATTAATAGAACCATCCCCTGATCTACAACAATGCCTAGCTAAAGATTGATGATCACTATCATACAAATAAGATTAGATTGTACATGGTTGGATAAATTTTTTTAAAATATCTGTTAGCTCAAAGATCGAGTTATATTTATACAATTATCTTAAAATAAGAAAAGAATAGTGATTGTAAATGGGCCTCCTGCTACTGAAAGTGAATATCAGCTCATTTATAAATGGCTTGATTCACAATTTTATCATTCAGGATCTACGAGCATCAGTATGTATTCAAAATTGTGCGAAGCGAGTAGATCGAGTTATACCAATTTGACTAGGTTTGCGATCGAATCGTGTAAGTGCTAAATGAAATTACAACATTCCGTTTTTTAAGGCCGAGTTGACAAAAGTGAGTATGAATATTTTAGTTGCTAAATTAAAGACAACTCGGTTGGAGTTAAGAGCATATAAAGTCGGAGATGAAATCTCATTATTCCAAGAATATTGTGGCGACATTGAAGCATCAAAATATTTACAACGGCAGGTGCATACAACAGTCAGTCAAACTCAACAAATGTTGCAGAAATGGTCGTTAAGCTATTGGCAGCATCCAAGTGAAGGATTTTCATGGGTGATTGCTGAGCGCAAAAGTCATCTGGCAATCGGGTTATTAACGATTATTCAACAGCAAAATAACAGCCTTGAAATTCATTTCGGACTTGGTCCTCGATTTCAGGGGCAGGGCTATATGCTTGAGGCGATGAAAGCGGTGATTCAGTATTTTAGACAATATCTTACATTTAAATCACTAGATACTTTCTGTGATGCAGAACATATACAGGCACACCAAGTGCTTTTAAAACAGGGTTTGAAATCGTTGAACGGATCAATGCCTATACTGTATTGCCGAAGTTGGGGACTGAAAAGCGCGATGTCTTGATTTTTCAATATAGGCTGGATCATCATGGAGAAAACTAAATAAAACGAATCATTATAAAAATTTAAAGCCTTGAGGTAAGATAAAATCAGTATACGTTTTATGTAATTCGCCATAGATGCGAATAAACAGATAAGGAAGTAAGCATGCAACAAGAAGTCATCATTGTCGGTGGTGGTATGGTCGGCTTAAGCCTCGCATTGATGTTGGCGAAAATCAATATTGCAGTCAAACTGTTGGAAGCCATTAAATACCCAAATTATGATGATGAAAATCTTGCGCCATATCATTCCAGTTTTGATGCACGTAACAGTGCCTTGTCACGCCGTAGCGTGCAGATCTATCAGGAGCTTGGACTTTGGAATGCCTTGCAAGAACATGCTACCCCAATTCTGGAAGTGAATATTACCGAACAGGGCAGTTGTGGTAAGGCTCGACTGAAAGCCGAACAGGAAAAAGTCGAAAGCTTTGGTCAGGTCATTGAAAATGCCTGGCTCGGTCGTGTACTGCTGACCCAAGTCAAAAAAGAGCCATTGATTGAACTGATTGATGGTGTTCAAGTGACATCCCTTATCCAAGATACAGACTTTGCTTATATCGAAGCTCAGCGTGGTGAATCGTCACTAAAATTACAATCCAAACTGGTTATTGCCGCCGATGGGCGGGATTCTTTCTGCCGTAAAGCCTTGGGTATTGGTGCGTCAGAACATGATTATGATCAGGTTGCGATTGTGACCACAGTACAAACTTCAAAGCCACATGCTCATGTGGGCTTTGAGCGTTTCAGCCATTTAGGGCCTTTGGCACTTTTACCACTACCGGGTGAGTATCGTCGTTCAGTGGTCTGGCCAGTGAAAAAAGGTACTGAAGGAGAATGGTTGGGGGATGAAAATGACCAGCATTTTCTGGATGCCTTACAGGAAACGTATGGTGATCGTGCCGGAAAATTCCAGAAAACCGGAAAACGGTTCAGTTTTCCATTGTCTCAAGTGTTAGCCGAAAAACAGGCTGTTGGCCGTGTCGTATTGATGGGCAATGCTGCCCATACGATTCATCCGGTCGCTGGTCAGGGTTTTAACCTGTGTATGCGTGATGCGCATGTATTGGTGCGTTACCTGAAAGAACAGCAGGTACAAGGCGCAGACTTGGGCGATGCTGGAATATTACAAGACTATGAAAAATCTCGTCTCAGTGACCAGCAGCGTGTGATCAAGTTCTGTGATTCAGTGGTACGTGGCTTTAGTAACCAGAATCCATTTTTAAAGCTGATGCGTAATACAGGTTTAATCGCTTTTGATACGATTCCTGGCATCAAGCCACTCGTTGCAAATTATGCCATGGGGTTAAAAGCATGAGCTTAAATCAAACTAACGAAATATTAGACGTCGTCATTATTGGTGGTGGGCTGGTTGGTGGACTTACAGCGCTTCTGTTAGCTCAAGGTGGTGTGCAGCCTACAGTTCTGGATGCAGCACCAATTCTGTATGCAAATAAAACTTTGTGTGCGGCCAATCCGCGTGTCTTGGCTTTAAGTCAGGCAACCATTCACCTGTTGAAAACGGTGGGTGTCTGGGAAAATTTAGCACGTCAGCAGCCTTATACCGGCATGCAGGTCTGGAATAAAAATGGCTATGGCGAAATCAATTTTGGCCAGCCTTCTGCAAAAACACCTTCGGTAGAACAGGCTTTAGGCTCGATGGTGGAACCAAGCATTTTGAATCTGGCCATTCAGCAAAAGATGCTTGAAGATATTCAAGATTATAGAACACAGGTCAAAGTCAGCCGCATCGAACGTGGCGTCGGTGTGTGGGTCATTCATCTGGCTGATGGTACACAACTCCAAACTAAACTGGTGATTGGCGCAGATGGTGCAAACTCCTTTGTCCGTGAGCAAGCGTTTATCGATATTGATGTACTGGACTATAAACAGGCGGGCATCAGTTGTGCCATTAAAACTGCACAGCCTCATCAGCATATGGCACGTCAGATTTTTCTCGAAACCGGTCCATTGGCTTTTCTACCTATGGCCAGCCTTAATCCGGAAGAGCAGGGACACTGGCAATCGATTGTCTGGACCTTGCCAGAGGATTATGCCGAAGAATATGCAGCGTTGTCAGATGCTGAGTTTACCCAGCTATTAACCCGTGAAAGCCAGCATATGCTGGGTGAAGTATTGCAGGCGACACCACGTGCCACTTTCCCTTTAAAAGCCCGCGCCGCCCAGCAATACGTTCAAGATGGTTTAGCACTGATTGGAGATGCCGCACATGTCATTCATCCACTAGCAGGTCAAGGGGTGAATATTGGCTGTCTGGATGCTGCCGTGCTTTGTAATGTTTTGCTGCATGATCAGGCGCGTGGCGTATGGGCACATGAGCAGACCCTAAAACGCTATGAGCATCGCCGTAAAGGTCAGAACGATGCCATGATGCACAGCATGTCTGCGATTGGCTGGATGGAAACCACTTTATTCTTCCCGATGGTTTGGGCACGCAATTTCGGCCTGAAACAGGTAGAAAATCAGCCCATGTTGAAAGATGCATTTATGGCGCAGGCCAACGGTCTGAGTTTACTTAAAGACACACGCTACGCAGCTTAAGACAGAAATGTAAATTTTTTAAACAAACATCAATAAAGAGTAACGATTTTGTTTAAAAAAGATACGATTTTTTGATGTTTAGTACTAGGCGAAGCCCAAAGAGATTGCTAAATTTCACTTAATTCGATACCTGGCTTGGAATACCAAGCAAGCGCCATTTTTGGGGAGATGCAAATGACAGACATGAATGATTATGATGACGACGTTGAAGATTCAATCGTTGACGATGATGAAGCAAAAGCAGCTGAAAAAGGCGCAGCAGATAGCACAGAGGTTGTGAATGATACCGATCTTGCAGAAGCTGAAACCTTGACCGTCACTGCAAAGTTAAAGAAACGTCAGGCACTTGAAGACGAAATTGCGGCTTTCCTTGCCAATGGTGGTCGTATTGTTGAAGTCCCGGCAGATGAATCAGTAGCTAAAGAATAAGTTATTGATTAACTTGCCTCTTATAAAAAACACCACATCAATTGTGGTGTTTTTTTTGCAAATCAAAACGTGATAGAAAATTTTGAACCATTAATCGTTTGCCGAAGTCAGTTCTAAAGCACGTTGATAAGCGATTTTCTTTTTAATACCCGTTAAATCTGCTGCCAACTGTGATGCTGCTTTGACCGAAAGATCTTGTAATAAGCGGTTCAATAATTTATCCAGTTTTTCCTGATCCAGATCTTTTTCTTCGGTGGCACCGCCAATCACCAAAACAATTTCGCCTTTTTGCTGATTGTGATCATTGCTAATGAATTCGACCAGCTCACCCAAGGTCATTTTCTTGATAGTTTCAAAAGTCTTGGTAATCTCACGCGCAAAACCGACCGGGCGATCTGCTCCGAAAACGCTGGCCATATCTTTAACGCAATCCAGAATCCGGTGCGGTGCTTCATAGAAAATTAAAGTCTGGGTTTCATCTTTCAGTTTTTCCAGATTTAGTAGGCGCTGACTTTGTCTGGATGGCAGAAAACCTTCAAAACTGAAACGGTCACTCGGCAAGCCAACAGCACTTAAGGCAGCAATAGCCGCACAAGCACCAGGTACAGGAATCACGCGGATATTATGCGCTTGAGCAGCCCGGACAAATTTAAAGCCAGGGTCGCTAATCAGGGGAGTACCAGCATCACTGATCAGGGCCATATCTTCGCCATTAAGCAGGCGTTGGATCAGCTGATCAATCTTATTGCTTTCATTATGCTCATGACACGCGGTCAGAGGTGTTTGAATATTAAAGTGTTTAAGCAACTGTGCTGAAGTTCGTGTATCCTCAGCAGCAATAAGACTCACCGACTTCAACACCTGAATTGCACGATAACTAATATCATCTAAGTGCCCGATTGGAGTCGCAACAACAAATAACTGAGCACTCATAGGTTTCTCCATGTGGAATAAATTGAATAATAAAAAATGGAAGATTAAAAATAAAATATTGGGCTTGTGTTTAGTCAGCTACATTAGTAGCGTACAAGCAGAAGTGTTGATCATTCTACCCGAATCCGGACCTTTGGCGCGAGCTGCATCGAGTATCAAACAGGGTTTTCTCAGTGCTTATGCTACTTCCGGGCAGAAAGTTCCATTAAAATGGGTCAATTCCAATCAGAAAAATATCTCCCAGCTACTGAAACAGCATGTCAATAAAAAGACCAAAATGGTGGTGGGTCCATTGGCACGTAGCGATGTGGAACAACTACTCAAGAGCAAACCTAAAGTACGTACCCTCAGCCTGAATGATGTAGCAGGGTCATCACCCCAAGTCTGGCAATTCAGCCTGTCCAAAAAAGAAGATGCCGCTGCCTTAAAAATCTTATTGCACAAAGATGGAATTCAACAGCTGCTGATTTTACGCCAGCCGGGCAGTGAAGCCGAGCATGAACTGTTGCTGATGTCATTGTTCAGTCAAAGTGATCTGAAATTCAAGATCGTGAACAAGGCCCCCATTTTTTTAATACCAAAACAAGGGCTGTTATACCTCGGCAATGCAGAAGGGCTGGCTGCCATACCTGAATTAAGCCATAAACGGATGTATACCGTGGCCAATGCGATCAGCGAGCAGCATAGACCCCCGAAAGGGATCAAGTTCTGTGATGTTCCGGTACTTTATCTGGCTGACTGGCCAGATGTTGTACAGGCCTATGCTAAAGAACCGGTGGATATGTCCTATCAGCGGCTGATTGCCTTCGGGGGAGATGCCTGGCAGATTACCCAGCAGTACCTGTCACAACCGCATTTGCAGCATATTGAATTTCAGGGTAGAACTGGCCGGATTGAAATCACGGACCACAGTATTCAGCGTAGTCCACAATGTTTTCAGTATAGTGGCACAGGCGTCAAGCTACTATGAGCGAAAGAGGAATGCTACGACAGCAATTAGGTGCATGGGCGGAGCAGCAAGCGGCCCAATTGATGCAAAACTATGGATTTCAGTTCCTGGCAGCCAATTATCACAGTCGCTATGGCGAGCTGGATCTGATTCTGGTGCGTGATCAGGAACTGGTCTTTGTGGAAGTCAAAGCACGTGCGCAAACCCGATATGCGCAAGCGATCGAGTCGATTTCCAGAGCAAAACAGGTAAAGATGCTCAAGACGGCAATGTGCTTTATTCAGAAAAATCCACAATTTGCACACTATTACTATCGTTTTGACGTGATTTGTTTTGATTTTAAACAGCAATTTGCAAAAACCATACAGCATGACTTTTCGCAATACCCTTATGATCTGGAATGGATTGAAAATGCTTTTACTTTTGATCAAGAGTTTATTAACCTTTGAACAAAATAAGGTCTAAAGATGCTTATATTTGCTTCAAGATCATTGTAAAGTTCAAGCAGAATTGACATGATCTGAGCTTGAAAACAGATTATTAGATTGAAAAAGACGTAATAAAATGAAGGAGTCTTGCTGAGTGGTTAAGCGTATTGCAATAACAATGCTGTGTGTCGCAAGTTTATCAGGTTGTGCAAGTTTTATTTCCAGCGGCACAGGTACGGCTCCTGTCGGAACTGAAAGTGGGGCGCGTACCTTGGGGCAGGTATTTATTGATTCCTCAATTGTCCGTACTGCAAAAATTAATCTTTATAAATTGGATTCGCGCTTTAAGCAGGCCCGGGTCAATATTGAAAGTTTCCATGGCAATGTCTTGTTGACCGGTCAGGTGCCGGATGCCCATTTAAAGCAACTGGCTGAAGATAATGTCAAATCCATGAGTGATGTCAAAGCGGTACATAATTTTATTACTGTCGGCAATCAGATCAGCTATAGCACCATCATGCAGGATACTGCGGTGACTGCAAATACCCGTGGCTTGATCATGAAAGCGACTGTGGTAGCGGATAGTAAAGTGCATGTGCATACTGAAGATGGCGTACTGTATGTGATGGGTCGTTTAAATGGTGCCGAGATTGCTGACCTGAATCAGGTGTTACAACAGGTGGGTAATGTCACTAAAATTGTGACCTTGATTGATAATGTTGAGCAATATTCAAGCCTGGCTAACCAAAACTTTGCCGCACCGGCATATGCGCAGCCGGGTATTGAACAGACGCCGGTTGCCATTGATCCTGATACGGTTGAACCGACCTATGAACCATAAGGTCGGCCAGTTTAAAACCCAACTCTCACAGCGTATTTTGCAGTTTCAACAGCACTATCAAGATTTCCGGTTATACGATTTTGGCAGTTATGCTTTAAATCGTTTAACCCCGAAACAGGGCTACACGGTCGAAACACAATTGGCCTATGGTCTGAAATCCCGGCAACGCTTTGACCTGTTTCGAAGTCAGCAGCCTTTGCCTCATCGTCCCCTGATTGTGTTTGTACATGGCGGTGCCTGGTTGCATGGCGATAAAAAGGATTACCAGTTTATCGGTGAGGCTTTTGCTAAAGACGGCTATGATGTGGTGGTGATGAATTATCATCTGGCGCCACAACATATTTTTCCGACCTATATTCATGATCTACATTTATTGCTCAATCATTTGCAGCAGTCAGCTGGACAGTTGCAGATCTGTGCAGAAAATCTGGTCCTGATGGGACATTCTGCCGGGGCATTCAATGTCATGTCTGCCTTGTATCATCCGCAATCTGCCAGCATTGATCACAATCAAATCCGGGCGATTATTGGTCTGGCGGGGCCTTATCATTTTGATTACAAAAATGATCCGATCTGTGCCGATGCATTTGATCAGGCGGTGCCTTATCAGCAGGTGATGCCTTATTATTTTGTTAAAAATAGCTCAATCCGGCATTATCTGTTTATTGCCGAAAAAGACAAGATTGTTGGGCATTTCAATAGCCAGGATTTGGACCGCGTACTGAAAGAGAAGGGCAATCATAGCCATCTGATTCAAATTCCGAAACTTGGTCATATTGCGATTGTGGGTTCACTCTCCAGTTTGTTTAGTCGGTTTTTCCAGACCAAGGCACAGGTGCTTTGGGCGCTCGAGGATGCATTTAAATCCTGATACTGATATGTTAGTTTAACCAAGCACTAGATAAAAAAGAATCCAGTGGATGATCTCCCCTGGATTCTTTTTTTGAGCCGTTGGGCTAAATCTTTCAAATACAGATTTACAGCCAGGTCTTGGTGTCGTCTGCGACGGGCGTACCTTGAGTCACATGCATGATCATGGCATGGGCAATACTGCCTTTAAACGGAATTTCAGGCAGCTGATCGAATTTAAAGAATTGCGCATCGCTAATTTCTTCTTCCTGCAGCTGTAGCTCACCGCCAGCATATTCTGCCTTGAAGGCAATCATCAGATTGCTTGGGAAAGGCCAGGGCTGGCTGGCCAGATACTGAATATTCTTGAGTTGTAAGCCAACTTCTTCTAGCGTTTCACGACGTACTGCATCTTCCAGCGTTTCACCCACTTCAACGAAACCGGCAATCAGTCCATACATCTGGCTTTTAGTATTACGTGCATTTTTGGCCAGCAGAATCTCGTCTTCACCTTTGGTAATAACAGTAATAACGCAAGGCTGTACCCGTGGATACTGACGGTAGTTGCAGGATGGGCAGACCATGGCATATTCAACAGCATGCGCTTCAGTCGCTGTGCCGCAATGACTGCAAAATTTATGGTTACGACGCCATTCTAAAAGCTGTACCGCACGACTGGCCTGTTCAAATTGCTGGGTATTCCAGAACTGTAACAGCTGACGGATGGGAACCAGTTGTAAGCCTGCAGGAATAGGCTCATCGGGAAGGAGATCACGGGCAATCACTTGATCACCCGTGTGGAGTAGCAAATCACTTGCTAAGGCTTCAACCCGTGGAAGTTGAAAGTGTTGATCGACCAGCAGTTGCTGTTGTTGAAAAATATAAGCAAGTGATAATTTGGACATTAGGCAACTATTTTGAGTTTCTCACTACTGTCCAATGCTACCTGAAACATCGCCTGTAATACAGGCTGTTTGTTCTTTAAGTTATCAATCATCATGTCGGCACTGGCCAGGGTGTCTAAAGCACGATGAATTTCTTCCGGACTTAATGCAATCGACAGATCAATACGGTTCTTGATGAATTCTGCAGTGGTGGTGAACGCAGTACGAACATGTTCTGCATTCAGGAACAGCATCGCGCCGCCAATCTCGCAAAACTGTACAGGAACAGGTTCGAGGGCAGTCAAGTCATGATCTTGCAGGTAATTGCTGAGAATCTGGCTAGAAAGCTCGATCAGGGCCTTGGTTTCTGTGAGTAAAGCAGCGTGTGCTTCATCCAGACGGTCCAGAGAAATATTCATGTTGTTGACGCGCAGCTGCAAGCGGCTCGAAGTGTGATGACGTTCCAGTACGCCAATCGAGTTCATGGCAGACAGAATGACATTCATCAACTGCTGGGCAAAGCTGGCATCCTGCATAATCTCGGGCTGGCTCAGTGAAGCAGCCTGACGGGTCAGGTCATGATAGGCTTCATTCAGGTTCAACACCTTGAAGATATTGGCCAAACTATTCAGTTGAGCTTGTAATTCCTGAGTCTTTTCAGGCGTCATATTCTGATAGTTGAACTCGATGTCATTACGAATCTGTGCCATTTCCGTGGTCACCAACTCGCTGATGGTATGCATGGTTTCAAAGTCAGGACCATACAGGTGGCGACTGAAGACCTGTAATTGCATATCGGTCAGTAGGTCATCGCCAACATTGAGCTGGCTACGGATAGATTGCGCAGTTTCATCTTCCTGACTGATACATAGGCTGAGCACATTGGCCAGATCAGCCAGCGAAGCCTTGAAGCTGTCTGCCGAGCTAAAATACTGTGCCATGTTGCGCTCAATGCTCACCAAGGTGCGTAGACGTGGCTCATTAATCAGCAGGTGCTCAATATTGTTTAACGCGACATATACCAGATTCCAGTACTGCTTGCTGTCATGTTGTTCTGCAAGTCCGGCCAGATAAGCCCCCACCAGTTTGATGGCTTGCAAATCCAGTTTACTTTCTTCCTGATTGATCAGCTTGTTGAGTGACAGCTTATACAGACGGTGTACATATTGGGATTTTTCCAGACTTGGTGCCTGTGGCAGCGCAAAATCAGGAGTGACGCAATCTAATAGCGATTCTACATGCTGGCCTTCAGTCGTCAGTGGTTTACCCAAAGCCAGTTCCAAGCGGTTCAGGGTATCCAGCAAAAACTGTGGAATTTTTACTTCACGCAAACAGATAAATTCGATATAGCGTTTCAGCATAGTGGTGCCTTCACTCAAGGCGATCACTTCTTGAGTATTGACCTGCGCTGGATTCCCCATAATCTTGCGCATTAATTCTGCTGAATATTGAGCGACTTTTGCCAGACTGGACATGTCGATGAGTGCCAGAACCTGGGCGCATTGTTCGAACTGATTTAATGCATCATCAATACCAAAAGGTAAAGTCTGGTCTTCTACCAAGGTGCTTACTGCTGATTCGACTAACTTGATCGAGTTATCAACCTCATTTTTTATTATCAGTAAAGCTGTTGGATCAAAATGTATAGAGGTTTGGTAAGACATGATCTGCACCTTTCCTGGAGTATTATCTATATATGAGCCCCGCTTTAAACTACGGGGCCTCTTTGTATTTACTATAACTGAAGAACGATAGTTTTAAACCTAAAGTATCCCCGGAAATGTAGATTTTATTTCGCGAAAAGGCAAGCAGTTCCATGTTTTTCTTCGAATTGTTTGACCCAATTCTCATGTTCCTGTAATTCCTGTTCTGACGGGAGAATCACCGGTAATTCAATTTCAACTCTGGCCATCCCTGAACGGCTGTTCTGGTCTTCAGACTGGGACAGGGCATCGATATCAAAAGACACCTGTCCACCGGTCATCGCCAGATAAACATCGGACAGGATTTCCGCATCGAGCAAGGCACCGTGGAAAGTACGGTCACGTTGTGGAATCTCGTAACGGCGCACTAAGGCATCCAGCGAATTTTTCTGCCCGGGATGCTTGGACTTGGCCAGTGCCAAGGTATCGGTGACGTCACAAACTTCGGAGAGTGCTTTAAAACCTGCACGTTTGAATTCCATATCCAGGAAGTTCATATCGAAGGTTGCGTTATGCGCAATAATTTCCGCGCCGTGTAAATAGTCAAACAGCACTTGAGAAATTTCTTCAAACAGCGGTTTGTCTTGCAGGAATTCGTCGGTGATCCCGTGGACATTCACAGAATCGCCGACCGGTGTTTTCGGATTGATATAAATATGAATCGAGCTGCCGGTCAGTTTGCGGTTAATCATTTCCAGCGCGCCGACTTCAATAATCCGGTCACCATCCTGATAATAAAAACCGGTGGTTTCAGTATCCAGAATCAGTTGTCGTGGGCCATGCAGCTGTAACTTGGCCGGTGTAATGACAATTTGCGGATGTATCTCAGTCGAGGCAGATACCTCTGAAGATGAAGCATCTTCATTGCTGTCCGTTGCTAAAACTTCAGTCTGTACAGTTTCTTCAACAGTCACTTCAATGATTTCTTCCGGCAGATCTTCCAGTTCTTCTTCGCTCTCGGCCAGATCCAGACCGAAAGGATCGTCTAGCAACCAGTCGGGTTCAGATTTTTTTTTATCTTCAGACATTGAAGGGCTTTGCTTGGATTTTTTCAGGGTTTCATCAGCACCCAGATTGGCCAGCTGATCGGCCATTTCATTGCCCGGATGTCCAGCATGACCTTTGACCCAGTGCCATTCGATCTCACGTCCCTGACAGACTTCATCGAGTTTTTGCCACAGATCCGGATTTTTGACGTCTTTCCAGTTTTTCTTTTTCCAGCCGTGAATCCATTCGGTAATGCCTTGTTTGACGTATTTGGAATCGGTATAGATCACCAGTTTGTCTTGCTTGTCACAGAACAGAATCCCTTCAATCGCAGCCGTCAGTTCCATACGGTTATTGGTAGTATGGTCTTCACCGCCACAGATTTTGTGTTCTTGTTGGCCATTAACAATGTACGCACCCCAACCGCCTAAACCCGGGTTGCCGCGACAGGCGCCATCAACATAAAGTGTGATAGTGTGTGACATAGATGAAATCCGATCAAAATAGAACAAGCTGGAAGGCTTATTGTATAGCGCAAATGCAGTCGATCAATCTATATGTCCGGGATTTTTTAATTTCTTGTAACATTTAACGTGAAATCGCGGTAAATTATTGGCTTGAGTCTTCGACATGCTTCACTACAATGGCATATCTAAAAAATAAATTTATATACGAGTTGTTTGGATTTCTTTATGTATAAACCAACCGCAATTTTGTGGCAGCCGACATTACCTACATTTTTAAAATATTCTGTACTGGGAACTGCGCTTGCTTCTCTAGGACTGACGGGCTGTTCATCTACACAAAGTGCGACCCAAACAGCATCAAGCAAGCAGGTTGGATCACAATATCTGGATGCCAGCAGTCTGGATGGACTCGAAGATTTACTCTCTGCAACGGATATGCGTGCAGTCGAAGGTGACCGTTTACAGATTCTGAAACATGGTGATGTCTGGAAACGCATGACCGTAGGTTTCAAGATGGACTTAAGTGTCTGGAATCCGCGGATTGATGCGCAGCGTGGCTGGTTTATTTCACGTCAGCCTTATCTGGATCGCTTAAGTGCGCGTGCATCACGTTATTTATATTACACAGTAAAAGAAGCAGAACGCCGTGGCATGCCGACCGAGTTGGCACTGTTACCGATTATTGAAAGTTCTTATGACCCGGCAGCGACCAGTAGTGCGGCGGCAGCAGGTTTATGGCAGTTTATTCCAAGTACCGGCCGCATTTATGGTCTAAAGCAGACTTCTTTATACGATGGTCGTCGTGATGTGGTGGAATCCACCCGTGCAGCCTATGAGTTTTTAGGCAGTCTGTATAACCAGTTTGGTTCCTGGGAATTGGCACTTGCTTCTTATAATGCCGGTCCAGGTCGTATCCAGCAGGCGATTAACCGTAACAAAGCCGCAGGTCTGCCTACCGATTATTGGTCATTGAAACTACCACAAGAAACCATGAGTTACGTGCCACGTTTCCTGGCGGTTGCACAAATTATTAAAAATCCGGGCAGTTATGGGGTGAGTTTGCCACCGATTGCCAACCGTCCGCATTTCCGTGAAGTGCCAGTGGGCGTTGCCAGTTTAAATGAAATTGCAGCGATTACCGGTTTGAGCCGTGCAGAACTGTATCAATTAAACCCGGGTCATCGTGGTGATCATATTGATCCTGCAAGTCCGCGCCGTATTCTGATTCCAGCTGACCTAAGTCCTTCAGTGGATGAGAAGCTGAAAAAATTATCCGGTTCAGGCGGTTTATGGGCGAGTAACACGAGCAGCCTGCCGCGAAATACGACGACAGTGGTGCCTACCAGAGCCGCGCCGCCAGAATTAAATACCAAAACCATTACACCGGTAAAACAGACACCACCGGTTCTTGCCAATACTCAGCCTGCAACGACTGTTGCCAAAACGACGACTCCGGCTAAAGCTGCAAGTACGCCACCTGTCGTCACAGCGGCGGTAAGTACCGCGACAACGGCCAATACTGTAACGAAGACTACGAAAAAGATTTCGACGCCTAAAGGCTCATCTGCCTTGGCCAGTTTTGCGGCACAAAGTGATTTGCCGATTCCAAGTGCGCCGCGTATTCCGGTAGCTGTAACACCTGCAGCGCCAGCGAAACAGATTCAGGTCGAACCACCGATTTCGGCAGCTGAGCGTCAGCAAGTTGAGCAGGCGGTCATCGCACAGGATATTCAGAAAACTGTAGATGAAATTCTGCAGCCTGTCGCAACACCGGCAGAACAGGCCCAAGTGGTTGAAGAGCTGAAAGCATTGGCGCCGGCTGGCACAGAAATTGTTGATCCTTATGATGGCAAAATCAAGCTGACTGCCATTCAAACCAGCCTGTCTGTGGCTGAGCAGCAAGGTAAAGAACTGACAAAAGGCTTCTCTTATCCAAAAGAAGTTGCTGACAATACCACTGCGAATTCGGTTGAAGCCCAGCTGAATCAGGGCAAAAATTACGTCAAGACTGATTCTGAAGTGGTGGTGGTTGCTCCAAAAGGCAAACGCAGTACCTATAAGGTGTTACCAGGTGATAATCTGGCAATGATTGCGGCTAAAAATGGCGTGAACTGGCGTGATGTGGCGAAATGGAACCAGATTGATCCAAATTCTCCGCTGTATGTGGGTACCACCATTTATCTGTATGATGCCAAACCGGTACAGGAAGCCAGCAAAGCCAAAGAAAAGCCGGAAACTTATGTGGTTCAGGCCAATGACTCTCTGACTAGCGTAGCGAATCAGTTTGGTTTTAGCGTGAAACAACTGGCTGATTTTAATGGACTGAGTACCAATAGCGGTCTGTTTGTTGGGCAAAAGCTGTCACTGAAAGAAACGGTTGCCTCTAAATCTAAAGCTGAAGAGATTAAAAAAGCTGAAACTGCCAAGGTTCAGACCAAATCTTATACGGTGAAACGCGGTGAATATCTGAAACTGATTGCCGATCGTTACGGGCTTTCAAATACCGAACTGGCATCATTAACGTCGGGTCTGACTGCCGGTAGCAGTCTGATGGTGGGACAGAAAATCAATGTACCACTTCAGGAAGTTGAAGGGCTAACAACATCTAACCAGAAAACTGAACAGAAGTTTGAAAATGTTAAAGTCGATCAGACTGCAACTGAAAACTATCAGGTCAAACGCGGTGAAACACTGTATAGCATTGCCAGTCAAAGCAAGCTGAGTGTCTCTGAACTGGCTGCACTGAATGGGTTGTCTGCCAATAGTGGTTTACGTATAGGTCAGACCATCAAGATTCCAGCCGGCAGTCAAATCCCTGAAACCTATACGGTTCAATCGGGTGATACGCTGACCGGTATTGCCGCAAGATATAATTTGTCAATGGACCAGGTGGCGAGCCTGAATGGCATGTCACGTAATGCAGGTTTGCGAGTGGGGCAGCGTCTGAAACTGAGTGGTGACGTGACAGAACCGGTAAGTGAAGTGGTCGCGGAAACTGCGGTCAAGAATACAAAATCGGATTCGCATGTGGTGAAGTCAGGGGAAACCTTAAGCTCTATTGCACGTCAGTATCATTTACAACTGCAATATCTGGCAGATTTGAACGGCCTGAATACCAATAGCACAGTGCGTATTGGTCAGCGTTTAAAAATTGAGGGTGACTTTCCGGCAGATAAAAAAGTTGAAGGCGTGAAAGTGGCAGCTAAGCCTGTAGCTTCTAAGGCAACTGAATCCTATACGGTAAAATCCGGTGAATCCCTGAATGTAATTGCCAGCCGTTTAGGCATAAGCGTGACCGACCTGGCTCAGTTAAATAATCTGAGTCCACGCGCAGGATTGCGTGTCAGTCAAACGATCCAGATTCCAAAACTGGTGACGGATTATAAAGTCAAACGCGGTGATACCTTAATCGGTCTGGCTTCACGTTATGGTCTGAACAGCAATGAACTGGCGGAAATGAATGATCTCAAACCAAATACACAATTGCGTATTGGTGATGTGATTAAAGTGCCGAATTAATGAATGGATCATGAGATTCGCGCATTTATTTAAAACTTTCAGGTTGATCTGGCTAGCCCCGCTGCTCGTAAGTAGCAGTTGGGCAGCCCTGATCACCACCCCATATATTGCACTACATAGCCAGCCGAAATATGCCCAGGCCAAATCCCTGCCTTATGCCAATCCGCAAGCACCGAAAGGCGGTACGCTGATTCTGGCAGCTGATGGCAGTTTCGATAATTTGAACAGCATGAATGGCAAGGGCAATGTCACTGAGGGGGGCAACTATATTTTTGACAGTTTGCTGTCCAAGTCACTCGATGAGCCTGGTGTGTACTATCCCTTGCTGGCGGAAAAAGTCAGTTTTGACCCCCAAAAAACCGCCTTTATTATTTTTCATTTAAATCCCAAAGCACGGTTTAGCAATGGCCAGCCGGTGACTGTGCAAGATGTCAAATACAGTTTTGAGTTGTTTCAGACCCAGTCCAATTTTGGCCTGCAAATGTATCTAGCTGATTTAAACCGGCTGGAAGTCCTGTCACCTTTACAGGTCAAAATGCATTTTAAATCCGGACATAATCCGGAAATGGCGATGATTGTCGCGCAGATGCCCATTTATTCTAAACAGGAATGGCAAAAACGTAATTTTAAAGAATTGACGCTGAAACCGATGCTGGGTTCAGGGCCTTATGTCATTGAACACATAGATGCTGGACGTAGTATTAGCTACAAACGCAATCCCCGATACTGGGGCAAAGACTTGATGGTCAATCGCGGGCGTTATAATTTTGACCGGATCAAGTATCGTTATTATCGTAGTCCTGAAATCAAGTTTGAAGCTTTCAAGTCGGGCCAATTTACCTTGCATGAGGAAAAACAGGTCAACCGCTGGGTGAAAGACTACCAGTTTCCCGCCGTTCGGCAAGGACAGGTGCAGCGTTACCGCTTTCAGCATCACAACCCGATTCCGACTCAGAGTCTGATATTCAATACCCGCCGTCAGCCTTTTGCCGATATCCGTTTCCGGCAAGCCTTGAGTTTTGCCTATGACTTTGAATGGCTGAATAAGGCCATGTTCTATGGTGAATATCAGCGCCTGAACAGCTTTTTTTCCAATAGCGAGCTTGCATCTCATGGACGGCCAAGTGTTCAAGAACTGCACATTTTAAAACCCCATTTAAAGCAGCTTGATCCGGTTCAACGTCAGGCGGTACTTCAGGACTGGAAATATCCTCAGTCAGATGCCTCGGGTTTTAACCGGAACAATCTGTTAAAAGCCCGTCAATTGCTTTTAAAGGCAGGCTATCGTTATCAACAGGGGAAGTTGGTCAATGCTGCGGGTCAACCGGTACAGATTGAGTTCCTGTTGCATCAGGCGGAACAGCAGCGTGATCTGATGCCATATCTACGTCATTTAAAACGCTTGGGCATTCAGGCCAGCATCCGTATGGTAGAAACCGCGCAATATTATGAACGGCTGCGGAATTATCAGTTTGATATGATTGTTGATACCATGCCGCAATCCCTAACACCGGGACAGGAGCAGAAACAGTTCTGGGGCAGTCAGGCCGCCACGCAGCCAGGTAATTATAATTATGCCGGCATTCGAAATCCGGCCATTGATGCCGTCATTCAGCAGGGAATTCAGGCTCAAAACCGTGAACAGCTGGTGAATAGTACCCGAGTATTAGACCGTTTACTGCGCGCAGGCTATTATCATATTCTGACTTATGGTACGGGCGAATACTGGTATGCTTACTGGAATATGTATCAGCAGCCGCAACGAAAACCTAAACTCTCCGCCGGGATTGATTACTGGTGGGTCGATGCGGCAAAGGCCAGACATGTGGCTGATTATTTCAAACAGCATTAAGCTCCAAGCCTATCAGGGAGTGCCATGAGCACTTATATTCTCAAACGTCTGTTGCTGATGATTCCAACCTTGCTGATCATTTTGCTGATCAATTTCATGGTGATCCAGCTGGCACCCGGTGGTCCGGTGGAGCAGGTGATTTATCAGGCGCAACAGGTCAATGGTTTGACGCATACCGGATTGCAGTATCAGGGAAAGCAAGGCCTCACACCGGAGATGCTTGAGCAGATCAATACCCAATACGGCTTTGACCAGCCGCTGCATATCCGCTTTTGGGAAATGGTAACGCGTTATGCGCAGTTTGATCTGGGGCAGAGTTTTTTCAAAGACAAGCCTGTGACTGAACTCATCTGGGAAAAATTTCCGGTATCGCTTTCTTTAGGCCTGTGGAGTACTTTGCTGATTTATCTGGTCTCCATTCCTTTAGGGATCAGTAAAGCCCGCAAACATGGCAGTCTGTTTGATCAGACCACCTCTCTAGTTTTGGCCGTGGGCTATGCCATTCCAGCCTTTATTTTTGCCATTTTACTTATCGTTTTTTTTGCTGGCGGGTCTTATCTGCACTGGTTTCCCTTGCAGGGCATTCGCTCTGAAAATTTTGCTGAACTCTCATTCTTTGCGAAAATTCATGATTATTTCTGGCATATGGCCTTGCCGCTGTTGGCCATGGTGCTCGGCGGATTTGCCAGTTTGACCTATCTGGTCAAATTTTCTTTTGTGGAAGAGCTGAGCAAACAATATGTCCTGGCTGCGCGGGCCAAAGGTTTAACTGAACATGCAGTGCTGTATCGGCATGTATTCCGGAATGCCATTTTAGTGCTTATCGCAGGTTTGCCCGAAGTTCTGATCGGGGTGTTTTTCGTGGGCAACCTGTTCATCGAGATTATCTTTAATCTGGATGGGTTAGGCGTCTTAGGTTTTGAGGCGATTATCCAGCGTGACTATCCGGTGATTTTTGGTACTTTGTTTATCTTTACCTTGCTCGGTCTGATACTGCGTTTACTCAGCGATTTGCTCTATCAACTGATTGATCCAAGGATTCATTTCAGTTCACGTCGAGGATCACAATAATGTCTTCCTTGATGCAAGCACGCTGGCAACGTTTTAAGCAGCATAAGCTAGGCTTTAGCTGCTTCATTATTTTCAGTGCTATTTTCATCATTTCCTTGGGTGCAGAACTAATTGCTAACGATAAGCCCTTGCTGGTGAAATATGATCATGCTTTTTATCTGCCCATCCTGAAATCCTATCCGGAAACCACGTTTGGTGGAGTATTTGAGACAGAAGCAGAATATAAAGATCCCGTTGTACAGCAACTAATTGCAGAAAAAGGCTGGGCGATCTGGCCCATCATTCCATTTTCTTATCAAACGCCAAATTTTGAACTGGCTGAACCGGTGCCTTCGCCCCCGAGTGCGCAAAACTGGCTGGGAACAGATGATCAAGGCCGTGACGTTCTGGCACGGATTCTATATGGCTTAAGGATTTCATTACTGTTTGGTTTTGCACTGACTTTATTGTCTGCGGCGCTGGGAATTTTAGCAGGGGCAATTCAGGGTTATTATGGTGGATGGATTGACCTGATCGGGCAACGCATACTCGAAGTCTGGAGTGGTTTGCCGATGCTGTTTATGGTGATGGTACTGGTCAGTCTGTTTACCCCGAGTATTTACTGGCTGTTTCTGATCATGCTGTTATTTGGCTGGACCACACTGGTGAGTATGGTGCGCGCTGAGTTTTTACGCGCCAGAAATCTGGAATATGTCTGGGCAGCAAAAAGTATCGGGGCCGGGGATGGACGGATCATGTTCAAACATATTCTCCCCAATGTGATAGGTTCTAGCCTGTCACAGTTACCTTTTATGCTAACCGCCAATATTACTGCACTGACAGCACTGGATTTTTTAGGGTATGGTTTGCCACCCGATTCGGCATCCCTAGGGGAACTCTTGCTTCAGGCCAAAAACAACTTAAATGCGCCGTGGCTAGCATTGTCGGGATTCTTTAGTTTGGCCATTGTACTGAGTTTGCTGATCTATATGGGAGAAGCAGTACGGGATGCTTTTGATCCAAGAAACTAAATCACAAAAATCTTTAACCATGAAAAAATAAGCAGATAAAATTGTGTAAATTTGACAAGACTGATTGTCAATTGTTCTGGCTTACGTTATAAACGAGTACAAAATAAAAGTAACGTATCAGGACAGATCATGACTCAATTGGCCGATTCCATTCAAATTCGCAATACCACTTTCAAAAATCGCATCATCAAAGGTGCCATGAGTGAAGCACTGGCCAATGATGCCGGCCAACCCAATCAGGCGCATTTCAAGTTGTATGAAGCATGGGCCGAAGGTGGCTTGGGTTGTGCTATTACGGGTAATGTCATGGTGGATTATCGTGCCAAGAATGAACCGGGCGTCGTAGTGGTAGAAACAGAACGTGATCTGGCGCAGCTCAAAGTCTGGGCTGACGTAGGCAAACAACATGATATGGTACAACTGGTCCAGTTGTCACATCCGGGCCGCCAGTGTCCCAAAGGTCTGAATAAAGAAACGGTTGCACCGTCCGCAGTCCCATTTAGTCCGGCTTTGGCCATGAGCTTTGGAACCCCACGGGAATTGCGTGAAGATGAAATCCTGGATATTATCCAGCGCTTTGCCACTTCGGCTGCTATCTGTGAACAAGCAGGATTTGAGGGGGTGCAGTTGCATGGGGCACATGGTTATCTGATTAGCCAGTTTCTGTCACCGCTGACCAATAAGCGTCAGGATCAATGGGGTGGTAGTATTGAGAATCGCACCCGTTTCTTGCTGCAAACCTATCAGGCTGTTCGTGCTGCGACTTCGGAAAATTTTATTATTTCAGTCAAGCTGAATTCAGCTGATTTCCAGCGCGGTGGTATTAGCGAAGAAGATGTCATTTATGTCTTTAAGGCGATGGACACTGCAGGCATTGATATCATTGAAGTGTCAGGTGGTAGCTATGAAGCACCTGCGATGGCCGGCGTGAAAGCAGACAAGCGCAAGGCCTCGACCATTGCCCGTGAAGCCTATTTCCTCGATTTTGCCGAAAAAATTCGTCAGGAAGTGAAGTGCCATATCATGGTCACTGGTGGATTCCGAACTGTTGAAGGCATGAATGCCGCGCTTGACAGTGGTGCTTGTGATTTTGTCGGGATTGCACGTCCCTTTGCGGTAGAACCTGACTTGGGCAATCGTCTGGTTGCAGGGCATGATGTACGTTATGTGGTTGAGAAAATTAAAACCGGTATTCCAATGGTCGACAAAATGGCGATTATGGAAATCATCTGGTATGCCGCGCAGTTTAAAGAAATTGCCAAAGGCAAGCAGCCTAATCCTAAGCTGTCACCACTAAAGGTCTTTTTGCAGTATCTGAAAGGCAATGTCAAAGCGGTGATCAAGGGACAATTAAACTCGCGAAAATCGGCTTAATCTTTATTAAAAAACCGGACACTGCAAATGTCCGGTTTTTTAATTTCTGGCACTTAGGGATGCTTTAGGAATAATGCATCGCCTGGGTCTGAAAAGGAAATAATAACTGGCTTAACTGACGAGTCGCCCATAAACCAATTTCAGTATGATGCATATGCGGTGCAGTATAAGGAATCAGTAAATCAATTTTCTGTTCCGCACCTTCACAGCGCATGAAGCGACTTTTTAACTGATTCAAGCGCTGCTGGTCCATACGGCTCATTGCAGGTTCAATTTTTGCCTGTGATGGGGTTGCACTACGTGAGGACAGGCGAGTTGCCAAGCCTGCGCCCTGAATCCAGTCTTTAATAATCTGTTTTTCGGTCGCATTAAAGACCCCAAACATTTTACCTTCCGGATGATCTATCATTTTCCAGAAACGGCTTTGCTCCACTGGTGCATCTTTTACGATCCAGCCTTTGTCAATCATGACCTGCAAAAACTCGGCAATCTGGGCAGGATCGGATAACCAGTCATTGATGGTCTTACCACTAAACTGGCATTTCTGATTATGAATATATTGACCAATCAGCGCTTTATTCTGGAACACTTTTAAAGCCATCTGTTCAATATCTAGTTCCTTGATGATTTGGGAAGAACTTCTACCCAAGTCATTTAGAACATAGCCTTTTTTAATTAGCTCCAGATAAGCTTGTGGATCTTCAGCATGATGAAAATGCTGGATAAATGCTTGCAGGGATTTCTGCGCATGACCATTGTGAGCATTATCAATAGTAATGTGCACATTGAAATAATGCGGATCGATACCCAGTTCAGCCAGTTCATAATTGGTGATTAACAGATGCAGCGGTAACTGTTCATAACCGAGATTAAAGCCAATGACCAGAGGTAAATATTTGGCCGGGGCATAAGCCAGTGCCAACTGTACGGCAGCCTGTTCATAATAACTGTCATCCAAATGCTCGGCATAACTATTCAGCTCATAATGACTCAACAGGTCCTGATACATGGTGACATGATTGGCACGCGGATGCCCTAAGCCAAGCTCTTCGAGATAGATGTAAATCAAATCTTTTAGCTCGGGCTGATTGCAATTTTGCACGGTCGAATATAACCAGGCACCATCGACCAGTTTAACCGGTGCAACTTTCGCCAGGAATTCGAAAGCATGGGAAACCGTAGGAAAATATTCCCGGGCTTGGCGCTGTTTACGGCGATTGACATAGGTCTGGAAAGTGGCACAAACCTGATGATGTTGCTCTAAAAGATGCTGTTCAACCTGTTCAGGCTGATCTAACCATCCGAGAGTATCAATATTTAAATTTTTAATCAGATCGCTCAAATAAGATTCGGCTTTTTCGGTTTTGGTATATGTCGAAATTTCAGTATCTTGGAAAAAGTTGACCCAATCCTTAAAGCTTTTAATTTGATAATTATGATTTTTATTTGGCGATAAAGGTAAACTTAGCTCTGTGCTGACGAACATAATCTGATCCTTGCAGATTTTTCTTGATTTACCTTAACGTGCTCTCTAAAAGCAGGGTGTTGAATTTTTGTTCTAATTTATTGGTGTATTGCTTTAAATGAAAATGAACGGATATTTCTATGCATAGAAATGTTAAAACAATACAAATTGTAAAATTAAGAATGGGATGGCAGCCGAAAGAGTGAGGGAAAAATTTGAACAAATGATAAAAACAGGGTTTAAAGATTAGAGAAATAAAATTTGCAAGATAAAAAAGCCCGAGTCGTAATGCTCGGGGCTTTTTGTTGAGATGTTGCCATCTCGAATATGGCGTCCCTACGGGGATTCGAACCCCGGTTACCGCCGTGAAAGGGCGATGTCCTAGGCCTCTAGACGATAGGGACAGTACAGAAGATAAATTTTAAAACCGCTACTTTCAGCTTGAAGTAATGGCGTCCCTACGGGGATTCGAACCCCGGTTACCGCCGTGAAAGGGCGATGTCCTAGGCCTCTAGACGATAGGGACTTAATAAAATCTACTTCTGAAAATTGGCGTCCCTACGGGGATTCGAACCCCGGTTACCGCCGTGAAAGGGCGATGTCCTAGGCCTCTAGACGATAGGGACGTTTCAGAGGTGGGCGTATAATAGGGTGAAAACAGGGGGGTGTCAAACGCATTTCCATAAAAAAAATGATTTTCTGGATTGAGTGCATAAAATTAAAACAATCTTGTGGGAATGCTTGAAAATTACATGGTTTAAGCCGGATTTTTAAGCAATTCCAGAATTGCTTCTACCACCTGCGGATGCAGTAAATAGCCGGTAATGTCATGCGGGCGGTGAATATGCGTACGAATGCCGTGGTTAATAATGGCGGGTTGAAACTGAAATGGCGGTTGTGTAAGAGGAAAGGCGGTAAGAAAATCATCAGTTGAATAGAAATTTATCCAGTCGCCTGTAATTGCTGCAGGTCGTACAATGGGTTGCGGTAAATGTGACTGGATCACCTGGAAGGCTAATGGCGATCCTAAAGTAATAAAACGCTGTACATTCAGTTCAGGATGCTGAATAAGATAATTATAGGCAATCACACTGCCCAGAGAATGAGCAATCACAATACAAGGTTTGCGACCATTCAATTGCCGGGCAATTCGCTCATGAACTTCCTTCATGAAAGCAGGATTGTCGAGATACAGATAGGTTTCAATCAGAAATTTTTGAAGCAGGCTCCGATGCAGACTGGGAAAATAATTCAGCAACAATACAAAGTCGCGCAGTGCAACATTTTTGCTTAGCGTGGTAATAAATTTGAATTTCTGTTTAAAATCCATCGGGCCATTCAAATGAAGCTGGGGAAGATCGGAAATCACGGGCTTGCGCCAGCCAGGACGTGGAACGGGTGCAGGAAGCTGAGGATGGACAGGTTGACGGAAACGAAAGCTGGGCCATTGCTGGGGCATCAAGGTTCCAGCATTCAGGATGTTGCGAACGTTATAGTGTGAAAGTAAGTCTCCATAAAATGGAATGTGAATGTGACGTCGTAAATAACTGAATCTGGCATCATGACGGTGTTTGCGAATGCCTTTTTGAAGTATATGCAGCCAGCGCTGGCGGATCGATGCAGCACTATGATGTTGCTGGTTCATTCCATGAATAAAAATAACTTTCATCGATACCTCACGGAGGTCGATCTATATATTCACAGTATAGAGAAAATTGCGGCAAGCCAAGCTGCACTTTTTGTGGCGTTAATGTTTAAATTATCTTCGATAAAACAATCATTAACAGACATTTGTATATTTATAAAAAAGGCAGAAAAAGCAGTGAATTGGTAGGTTCGGATGAAAGATTATACTGAATAGAAGAAGAATATGAATGGAACGGTAAAAGTTGAATTTAGAGTTTGGCGTGAGTCTTAGAGTAATTCCAGGAGCGCTTTAATGACGTCTGGATGCTGAATATAACCATCAATATCATGCGGATGATAGATGGAGGTATGAATCTCCTGATTAATAATCGCTGGCTGAAACTGGAAGGGTGGTTCTGATAATGGAAAGGCAGTCAGAAAGTCATCGCTACAATAGAAATTTATCCAATCGCCTGAAATTGCAGCAGGCCGTACAATTGGTTGCGGCAGATGAGCCTGGATCACCCGAAATGCCAACGGTGATCCGAGAGTAATAAAACGCTTGATATTCAGCTCCGGATGCTGGATCAAATAATTATAGGCAATCACGCTGCCGAGTGAGTGAGCCACCAGAATCTGTGGTCTGCTGCTATAGAGTTGATTATGAATGCGGCAGTGAACTTCATGCATAAAATGTGGGTTGGCCAAATAAAGATAACTTTCTAGCAAAAATTTATGCAAAAAGCTGGCATGTAAGCTGGGAAAGTAATTGATGAGTACCGCAAAATCCCGCAAAGCAATATCTTTGCTTAATGCTGTGATGAACTTTAGTTTTTGATTGAAATTCAGGACATCATCAATATTCGACTGCGGGACGTCACAAATTTGATAGGTACACTGGTCTGGTGGCGATGCCGGTTGCAGCTGTGCGGGATGTAAAAAAGGGAAATGCGGCCACTGTTGCGGCATCAGGGTGCTGGCATTCAAGACGTTATGAAAATGATGCCGAGAAAGTAAATCGCCATAAAAGGGATACGGATATGCCGTTTTAAATAAGTAAAACGGGCTTGCTGTTGTAGGTTTTTCTGAAGGCCTGTTTTGAAGAGATGCAGCCAATGTTGACGTAATGAAGTAGCCGTATATTGTTGCTTGTTCATGCCGTGAATAAACACAATTTTCATCGACGCACCCTTAAGGCTGCCCACTATGGTTATAGTATAGATAAAAAAAGAGCGGCCGGAGCCGCTCTTTTAAAACTGATGATTAAGACTTGTTGTGATAAAAGGCATAATAACTTGCATAACACGCTGCAATAAATAGCAGACAGCCTATGAAGCTGATACGCATTGATGGATCAAAGACCATACTGATACAGGTAATAAAACAGAACACAAAGCCCAGGATTGGTACAATCGGGAACAATGGTGCAGCAAAGCCCAGTTCTTTGGCCGTATGACCCTGTTTATACCACTGACGACGGAAGTTGAACTGGCTTAAGCAAATACTCATCCAGACCACCACCATGGTAAACGCTGCAACGCCCAGCAAGTTGGTAAAGATCGTCTCTGGCGCAAACTGTTCAGACAATAAACCTGGCAATGCACCCAGCATAGTTACCATAACTGCAATATACGGTACACCGCGAGCATTCAGTCTTGAGAATACTGCAGGTAACTGTTTGCTGTATGACAATGACCACATCATACGTGAAGCAGCAAATAAGCCCGAGTTGGCAGCAGACAACAATGCAGTGATAATTACAAAACGGATGATGTCTTCAGCATATGGGATACCAATGTGCTGGAATACCGTTACGAATGGACTGCTACTTACGCCTTCAGCGGCTAAGCCCGCTTCCTGATGCGGAAGTAAGGCTGTTACCACGATAATGGTACCTACAAAGAAAATTAATAAGCGGAAAATTGCCGTATTAATCGCTTTAGGGACATTTTTCGCAGGATCTTCAGTTTCACCGGCAGCCACACCAATCAGCTCGGTACCAGAGAAGGCAAAGTTCACGATCAGCATCGTAGCAAAAATCGGGAATAGACCTTCAGGGAACCAGCCTTGTGCAGTCAGATTGGTAAATAAAGGTGCAGCTTCATAGCCTTGATAGCCCAGAACACCAAAGATGGCCAATAGACCTAAAAGAATAAAAGCAACAACCGTGACCACTTTTACCAGTGCCAGCCAGAATTCGGATTCGGCAAACCAGCGAGTAGAAATCATATTTAGACTAAATACGAATACACCAAAGATAATGGTCCATAACCACATAGAAATGTCCGGGAACCATTCCTGCATCAGCAAAGCCGCTGCAGTAAATTCAGTTCCGAGAGTGACCGACCATGTCAGCCAGTATAACCAGGTGATGGTATAGCCTGTGCCTGGTCCAATATAACGTTTGGCATAAGCACCAAATGAACCAGATTCTGGCATATGAACGGCAAGTTCGCCCAAACATAGCATTACCATGTACGCGATAATACCGCCCAGGAGATAAGCGAGAATGGCACCTACAGGCCCCGTTTGTGCAATGACTTCACCCGACCCTAAGAATAGGCCTGTTCCGATTGCGCCACCAAGCGAAATCATGACCAGATGTCGAGTACTCATAGCGCGTTTTAAAGGCGCAGAATTGCCCTGATGCGTAGCATCATTCGGAGATGAGTGCATAGGAAATAAGAAATACTTCAAAGGAATGAAGCGAGCTATTGTAGTGAAAAACTACAAATCTGCAATCGAATAATGGTAATTTCGAATAAGGTCTGATCGTATGAGATCAATAGATGGCGTCCCTACGGGGATTCGAACCCCGGTTACCGCCGTGAAAGGGCGATGTCCTAGGCCTCTAGACGATAGGGACGTTGCGAGGTGATGCGTATATTAAGGATTAAGCCGGGGTTTGTCAAAAGGGTTTTTGCTAAAATTCATTTAACAGTTTAAACATTAGGCAAAACAAAAACTTTATTTTATTAAGATGTTATTTTCTGAACAGATTTCAGGACTATAAAAAATAAATATTTGAAAAGATCACTAAAACTTAGTGATCTGGAGTTTGATATTGCTCAGGCTGAGAGTTTTCAGTTGGCGTTGACACTGTTTCAGTCTCCGCAGTGTGGTTATCATCACGGTTGACGATATAAAGATATAGCGCGGATGGAGCTAAAATCAGTAAAACCAGTAAGATCTTTTTTAACATGATACAAAAGCAAAATATGAAATCGCATTAATTATAGCCTAAGCAAATCTAAAAGAGCAGCAGCATGTACCTATTCAGGCTCTAGAATTTAAAAGTAATATCCGCAATAAATTGGCGGCCGATTTCAGTCATTACACGTGGTCTATCATTTGAGGTCGAGCCTGTTGTATAGGTATTCACGCGGTTGGTGACGTTGTTAATGATTAAACCAAAAATTGCCCTTAAATCTTTTGAAATTTCCCAATCATAGGTGGTGCGCATATCCCATGTAAATTTTGGTTTAATTTCAGAGGCTAAATAGGTGTCAAGCAGTTCACCTTCATACTCGACTTTGTCATTTTTATCGGAGACTGCAACCATATCATCGTAACTGTCTTTATAGCTAAAGAAGTTTGAAATACGTACAGGCAGTGTATCGAATGCAATATCCCAGTTTACTCGTGCGGTCCATGGTTGGTTAAAGTTTGGGGCAGGGTGGTCTGACCAACGAATAATTTGACCATCATAAGAGACCCATTCATCTTGAGTGGCTTGATCATAGGCTGAAGTGTAATCTACATAACTGCGGAAGACTTCACTGTAGTCAAATCCCAAGGCAAATAAATGTTGGCTATCTCCCAGAGCGATCGGTTGACGATTTCTAAGTGTTAAGGTGTAGATGTCAGCTTTGCCACTTCCATCATTATTATATTCGTAGAAGAATTTTGATCCATCTAAAGGAGTAACTTTAGTTTTTGATATTTCATCCTGATATTTACGATTGACCCATTTTAGCCCTAGATCCCAATTCTGGATTTGTGTATTCAAGCCTAAAACAGTTTCGTCACTGAAAGGGGGATTGAGCGCTGAACTACGCGCACCGCTGGATAGTGCAGTTTGTGTTTCTACCCAAGGCGCATGTGGGTTTTCACGTGACAGTTTATAGAGCAAATCATTTTGAATTTCATCCAGTTCTGTACCTAAGGTTTGCTGACCATAGTAGCGATTCCACCCAGCGGATAAATGCAATTGATCATTACTAAAGGGTTTGTAAGAGAGACGACTGCGAGGGGAAATATTGATATTACTACTCAAAGAGTCATAATCAGCACGAACACCAAGGCGTGTTGAAAATTGATCATTCCACTGAATATTATCTTCAATAAATATATTTAGGCGATCTTGCTGAGCTTTGATATCACCAGCTTTGTACAGAGTCCCACCAGCGATATATTGTCCATTCCAACCATTTATAGTTAGTTTCTCATCACAATATGGGTCACTTTGAAGGCAGGTAGTATCTTTGCCAAGTTCTTTTAAGTTGATCTTTGTCGCGAGTAAAACATCCTCGACTCGTTTCCACGCAACATTAGCATGGCTATAACCCGTACCTATAGTCATGTTGTGTTGGGATTGACCAAGTTTAAAAGGGTCTATATTCGCTTGTAGGTCATAGGAAAGGACGTCTTGGCGTTGTTCAATCTCTCCCATGATGGCGCCCTCTCGAACTACATCGGTATTATTCCAATCTTTACTTCCTTTGGCGTAGTACCAATGCATACTGTAGTTATTGTCAGCAATACGTTGTGTCGCCGAGTTTTGGAAATTAAGTTTGTGTACGAGAGTACCTAAGTTGAAGCGATGTTCAAGTTCCGAGAACAGAGTAAGTGTTTCGGTTTCAGTAGTACTACCTGAATCACGATTGCTGTCCACATAACTTAAGCTATCGAGCAAACCATAATCGAAACCAAACTTCGCTTTGGTTGAGGCGTTTGGTGTATAAAATAATGTTGCACCAAGATTTGAGATATGTCGTTCTTGATCAATTGTTTTAGGTGTGTACTAGCTCAAACCTGATCTGACAGTTACCTGATTTTTATTGTGCCTGTCAGGTTAAATTTGAGCTAAATTCTTCTCAGCCCAAATTTGTTTTCCATCAAGTAAAGTTTCAAATGGTGTACGGCCACAGCAGATTTTTCCTTGATGAGTCCGTTCAGTATTATAGAATTTCAGCCAGTCGTCTAGATCCGTCTGCAACTCTTCTAGCGTGCTATAAAGCTTTTTCCTAAATGTAATTTGATAAAACTCCTGCAGTATTGTTTTATGGAAGCGTTCACAGATCCCATTCGTTTGTGGTGAAGCTGCTTTTGTCTTCGTGTGATCAATGTCATTGAGCGCTAGATACAACTCATAGTCATGTTGTTCTACCTTACCGCAATACTCGGTTCCTCTGTCTGTAAGAATGCGAAGCATTGGTAAATCCTGGGATTGATAAAAAGGTAATACACGATCATTGAGCAAATTAGCCGCTGTAATCGGTGTTTTGGTTGTATAGAGCTTGCAATGAACGACCTTGCTATAAGTATCGATAAATGTTTGCTGGTAGATCCGTCCAACACCCTTGAGATTCCCGACATAAAAGGTGTCTTGTGCACCTAAATAGCCTGGATGAGCAGTTTCGATTTCACCACACGCCACATCATCTTCATGCTTACGCTCAAGTGCAGCAATCTGATGATCATTTAGTACGATACCATCCTGTGCCACTTTAGCTTCGAGTGCTTTTAAACGCTTCTTAAAGTTCTCCAAATCATGGCGGAGCCAAATAGAACGAACACCACTCCCTGAAACAAATACACCTTTCTTGCGCAATTCGTTACTGGTACGATGCTGACCATAAGCTGGATATTGAATTGCGAAATCAATGACCGCCAGCTCTGTAGCATCATCTACACGGTTTTTTAGATTTGGTACTCGACGGGACTTATTGATTAATGCATCAATGTCACCAGACTGTACTAACTCATGATAGCGATAGAAAGTATCTCTAGAGACACCCATCACTTTGCATGCTCTAGAAACATTTTGAAGCTCTTCAGCTAAATTGAGTAAGCCGACTTTGTGTTTGATGATTTGATTGTTAGTATGCAACATAAGAAAGTTACCTTTGTTTAATTAAGATTTCGACACCTTTATCAAAACGGGTAACTTTCTCTTTTTCAAGAAGAATGTACGATCAAGTCTGAACTAATACAATTTATGTTTGAATTTGCTGGATTAATAAGTAAGTTGTTGGAAACACCATTCACAATAAAATTGTTTTGCAAGGTTTGTGCACCATTAATTGAGATTTCGGCAGGTTTAATTTCACCTTGTGAGCCTGCTGCTAACTGTGATTGACTAAACTGCACATTCGGATTCACTTTTAAAAAATCGGTAATGTTCTTTGAGCTATTCGGCGTCTTTTCTAAATCTTCTTTTGAATAAATGGTTTTTCCAACTTCATTTTCTTGCTGAGCTTCGATAATAATTGTGTTGAACTTAATCGTTGTTTCATTGAGAACAGGCTCTTGATAATTTGATTCTTTTGCAAAACTAGATGTTGATAAAGCTGTTAAAACTGCAATAGAAAGTGGGGAATAAGCAAAACGCATGAGAAGGGTTGAATATGCGAAAGATAATGGAAGTGATTATCATTAAATTTAAGAAGGCAATCAATAGTAATGAGAATTATTTTCATTAATTAATTGATAAAAGTGTAGGACTTGAGCAGCTTAAGATGCTGATCAAAGAAATATAAAGAAGAGAAAAAATAGATGGCGTCCCTACGGGGATTCGAACCCCGGTTACCGCCGTGAAAGGGCGATGTCCTAGGCCTCTAGACGATAGGGACGTTTAGAAGATGGCGGTATCTTATTGATCCGCCACCAGAGTGTCAAGCAGGTGAGGTGCGAGTTTGTTTAAAATATAGCAAAACAGTTCAGCGGTCTTCTGCGTATCATATAATGCAGAGTGTGCTTCTTTGCCATCAAACTCGATTCCAGCCTGAATACAGGATTTTGCCAGTACGGTTTGACCAAACATCACCGCGCTTAAAGTCACTGTATCGAAGACAGAAAAACTATGAAACGGGTTCTGGTTTTTGGTCCCGGTACGGGCAATCGCGGCCTGAAGAAAACCTAAATCGAAATGTGCATTGTGTCCGACTAAAACTGCATGGGTACAATTTTGCTGGCGACGCACTTCATTCACAGATTTAAAAATACGCTTAAGCGCAGTTTTCTCATCTTCAGCCATGGCGATTCGCATTGGATTAGAAGGATCGATCCCAATAAACTCTAGCGAACGACGGTCGAGGTTGGCTCCCTCGAAAGGATTGATATGTGCATGGTAAGCTTGACCTGGCACAAATTGACCATCTTCATTATAAACAATCGGAATGGCCGCAATTTCCAGCAATGCATCAGTCTGTGCATTAAAACCTGCAGTCTCGACATCGACAACTACAGGTAAGAATCCACGAAAACGTTGACCAATGATTGGGAGCGTTTCATTTGTCACACTTTTCTCCATTGAATGGTTTTACCCGCATATAACGGAATAATCTGTTCACCATCCAGATAGTCTAAACTTTCAGGGATTACTTGATCTTCTTTAACCAGGGTAATTGTGCTGGTATTACGTGGCAGGCCATAGAAGTCTGCACCAAAATGGCTGGCAAAACCTTCCAGGCGTTCAATTTTACCAACTTGATCAAATGCCTGAGCATACAGCTCAATAGCAGTCGGCGCACTATAACATCCTGCACAGCCACACGCATTTTCTTTTGCATTTTTTGAATGCGGCGCGCTGTCTGTTCCCAAGAAGAATTTAGGATTACCGCTGGTTGCGACTTCTAACAAGGTTTGCTGATGCGTTTGACGTTTTAAAATCGGCAAGCAGTAGAAATGCGGCTTGATTCCACCGACCAGCATGTCATTGCGGTTAAACAATAAATGTTGTGGTGTAATGGTTGCAGCCACATTACGGTCTTGCTCAAGTACAAAGTTTGCTGCTTCGCTGGTAGTGATGTGTTCGAGTACCAGTTTCAGCTTGGGAAATTGTCTAAGTAATGGTGCCAGCACTTCATCCAGAAAACGCTTTTCACGGTCAAAAATATCGACGTGATTATGCGTCACTTCACCATGCAGCAATAAAGGCACCTGATGTTCTTCAAGCTGTTCAATTACGCCGTAGACCTTGCTCATGTCGCTCACGCCACTGTCGGAGTTGGTGGTCGCACCCGCAGGATAGAGCTTGATGGCATTGACATGCGCAGATTCTTTGATCTTTTTAACTTCGCTTGCCGGGGTGTTGTCAGTGAAATACAGCACCATACGCGGGTCGAAATTTACCCCTTCAGGCACATGTGCCATGATACGTTCACGGTAGGCATTGGCTTCTTCGACAGTTTTAACGGGTGGCACCAGATTTGGCATGCAAATGGCGCGAGAAAACTGCTTGGCTAAATCGGGAACGGTACGTTGAAGTGCTAAACCATCACGCAGGTGAACGTGCCAATCATCTGGCTGGAGAATCGTAATCGTATTCAAGGCAAATTCAGTCGAACAAATAAAACAAATGATAATCCATCTATAGTAAAAATGGTAACGAGAAAGCGCTACAAAATAAGGGATATGTATAAATTAATTTTAAAAAGTATGTTATTTTAAAATTAATAAAAAAATTACATAAATACTTGGCAATGGAATACAAGTACAATCTAGCGAAATTGCAAGATGATAAAGAAGACATAGAACAACTGATTACACGGCAAAGCCAGCGTGTAGGCCCGGTCTTCCCACAAAATCTGGAACAAGAATTCTGGACCAAAAATCTGGAACGCGCCCGTAAACATGTCGAAAAATATGTCTGGGCTGGAGTACTAGCCTATTTCCTTTTTTTAGTGGTAATGATTCCTACAGATTACTGGAGCATCAGCAAAGAATATTTCGTACATGATTTTGTCCTGTGTATGCTGGGCCTGCTCAATGGTGGCATGTCATTAATCATTTTTTATATATTCTCCTGTTTACCCAAGATCAAGCGCTTTTTTCCGCAGGCTTCGATGCTGTTGGTGTTCTGGATACAGGTGTCAATTTCATGCATTACCATGTCGATTAAAACTGATGCCTTGCAGCATCAGTCCATGGCCATAGTCACGATCGTGTATATCCTGGGTTATATTCTGACCGGTATTAGACCGATTCAGATGCTGGTCACCGGATTACTCGCTGCGGCAACTACTATTCTTGTATTGTTTAGCCTTTCAGTTGAATTTAATCCTATGGTTTTTGGCCGGATTTTAATTGGAAGTTGCTTGCTGGGTTATGTGATTAGCCATATGATTTTTGCCCGTGAACGTGTGATATTTCTCTATAGCATTCGCGCCAGAATCAGTGAGCAGATCCAGCGTATCCATACCAACGAATTATTACATTTGAGTCAGTATGATGAGCTGACCAAGATTTCCAATCGACGTACCTTTGATGAGACACTGGAGGTCCATTTTGAACGTGCACGCCGTGAAGAAACGGCTTTGGCGATTCTGTTTATCGATGTAGATTTCTTTAAAAATTACAACGATTTTTATGGGCATCAGAAAGGTGATGATGTCATTTCGACTATTGCCAAAACCATCAAGAATGCGATCCGACATATGGACTTTGTCGCGCGTTATGGCGGGGAGGAGTTTGTGGTGCTCTTGCCAGAAACGGATGCACATGGTGCTTATGCGGTGGCTTCAAATATCTTTAAGGCGATTGACCGTCTGGAAATTCCACATGAAAAATCCTTGGTTGCGAAACATATCACCATCAGTTTAGGCATTACCGTTTATCGTGGTGAAGATGATATTGATAAAGACGCCTTATTGGGAATCGCGGATCAGGCGCTATATCGTGCCAAACAGCTTGGACGCAACCAGATTTATTATCAGTCCATTCGTTCAGTCAATTCAGATATCGCAAATGGTTAGAGATTATTACAATCAATAAACGAACCCTCAATAAAAAACCGCTCATCAGGAGCGGTTTTTTATGCAACTTAAATGACTAAAACTTAGTTTTTGTCTTTCAGTTGTGGCACTGCAGATGCTGAACCAACTGCGAGTAAACCAGTCTCTGTATAGATGCCCAGTTTAGCACGAGTATCCGTGATGTCGAGGTTACGCATGGTCAACTGACCGATACGATCCATCGGCGAGAACATAGAATCACCTTTCTCCATAGTCAAACGCTCAGCTTCATAAGTGAGGTTCGGAGATTCAGTATTCATAATGGTGTAGTCATTACCACGACGCAGTTCGATCGTTACAGTACCGGTAACTGCTTTAGCGACCCAACGCTGTGCAGTTTCACGTAGCATAAGCGCTTGAGAATCGAACCAGCGACCTTGGTACAGCAAACGACCTAAACGTAAACCGTTAATGCGGTATTGTTCAATCGTATCTTCGTTATGAATACCCGTTACCAGACGCTCATAAGCAATGTGAAGCAGCGCCATACCCGGAGCTTCATAGATACCGCGAGATTTCGCTTCGATGATCCGGTTTTCGATTTGATCCGACATACCTAGACCGTGACGGCCACCGATGTGGTTCGCTTCAAGAATGAACTCAACTGGATCTTCAATGCGTTGACCGTTGATGGCAACCGGGAAGCCTTCTTCAAAAGTAATCGATACTTCTTCAGCTTTTACTTCTACGTCATCTTTCCAGAATGCAACGCCCATGATTGGCTCAACGATTTTGATGCCTGCATTCAGGTATTCAAGATCTTTGGCTTCGTGTGTCGCACCCAGCATGTTTGAGTCAGTTGAATAGGCTTTTTCTTTTGACATTTTATAGTCAAAGCCATTGTCGATCAGGAACTGTGACATTTCCGCACGGCCGCCCAGCTCGTCAATGAAAGTTTGGTCTAACCAAGGCTTGTAAATTTTAAGCGCAGGATTGGTCAACAAGCCATAACGGTAGAAACGTTCAATGTCGTTGCCTTTATAAGTCGAACCGTCACCCCAGATGTTAACATCATCTTCTTTCATGGCAGTTACCAGCATGGTGCCAGTTACTGCACGACCCAATGGCGTCGTGTTGAAATAAGGCATACCACCTGTAGAAATATGGAACGCGCCACATTGAATTGCAGCAATACCTTCTAATGCAAGCTGTAAACGGCAGTCGATTAAACGTGCTTTTACTGCGCCATAAGCTTCAGCTTTTTTTGGAATCGCATCGTAATCGTCTTCGTCTGGCTGACCCAAGTTAGCTGTGTAAGCATAAGGTTCAGCGCCTTTTTGTTTCATCCACAAAAGAGCAGCAGAAGTATCTAGACCACCAGAGAAGGCAATACCAACTTTTTTACCTACTGGGACATTCTGCAAGATAGTTGCATTATCAGACATTGTTCATCCTAATGATATGAAATAGGCACGCCAGAATTGGTGGCCTGAAAAAATACATATTGCATCAATTGTATCATTAATTTATTTAGGTTTGCTTTAGAAAAGAAAAACTCGTTTTAAAATCTCTATTCAATAGGCTTAAATAATCATAAATCGCACGATTTTCACCAGAATCCTGCTGAAAACGGAAGAAATTGGTTATATTCAGCCGAATAAAGTTAAAAATCAGATAAAACAGGAATAAAAGCATGACGACTCGCATTCCACCTTTACCTAATTTAAATCCTAAAGCTAAGAATGAAACGCTGGCACTGTTACATGGGATTTATGCCGGCCTGATTGGTTTTAGTACAGTGCTGTTTTTATATCTTGAATATCAGCAATCCAGTATTTCCATGCTGAGTTTAGGTGTGGTGCTGCTGCTTTTAGGCTTGCTGATGTTTTTTAATATACAGGCCAGTATCAAGGTGAAGCAGGGCAATGGTTCAGGACGGACTTTATCCAGAGTGATGGCAATCCTCATGCTGTTCAGTTTTCCGATTGGGACAGTATTGGGTGCGATTGCATTATGGAAATCCAGTGCAAGGCAATGGCAGCAATAATTTAATTGCGAAGGTTCGATATAAATATGCCACCAATTGGTATTTGTGCCTGAGAATGCAGACCTGATAGTCATAAAAAGCCCCTAAAAATCAGTTAAAGTACCTTTATAAGATTTAAGCTATTAGCCAAATAAAAATCAGGGATATGTTATGACTACGACGCGCTATGCCAATATTTTAAAACCACTTCATCTGGGTTTCACCACCATTAAAAACCGGGTGGTAATGGGATCGATGCATACTGGTCTGGAAGATCGCTTTTATAATTATCCTAAACTGGCAGCTTATTTTGGCGAACGTGCAAAGGGTGGTGTGGGTCTGCTGATTACAGGTGGAATATCGCCAAACCGTCAAGGCTGGCTGTTGCCGGCGGGCGGTACCATGAATACCTTGGGCGATATTGCACCACATCGTCTGGTGACACATGCAGTGCATAAGCATGGTGCTAAAATTCTTTTACAGATTCTGCATGCCGGACGTTATGGCTATCAGCCTTTTGTGGTTTCGGCCAGCCCGATCAAATCACCAATTTCTCCTTTTAAACCGCGTGAAATGTCAGATAAACAGATCCTGAATACCATTCAGGATTATGTGAAAACTGCCATCATTGCCAAAAAGGCTGGCTATGATGGCGTGGAAATCATGGGTTCTGAAGGCTATTTGCTGAATCAGTTTTTAAGTCGTCATGTCAATCAGCGTATTGACCGTTGGGGCGGCCCGATTGAAAACCGGATGCGTTTTGCCGTAGAAATTGTTAAAGCGATTCGCGCTGAAATTGGTGAGAAATTTATTATCTGTTTCCGTTTGTCACTTCTCGATTTGGTACATGATGGCAATACCATGCAGGAAGTGATTACCGTAGCTAAAGCTTTGGAAAAGGCAGGAATTACTTTGCTCAATACCGGGATTGGCTGGCATGAAGCACGTATTCCAACTATTGTGACTTCCGTGCCTCGAGCTGCTTTTGTCGATTACACTTCTGAAGTTAAGAAACATGTTTCGGTGCCGGTGATTGCCTCTAACCGGATCAATATGCCAGACACTGCCGAGGCGATTCTGGCCTCTGGTCAGGCAGATATGGTACAGATGGCACGTCCACTTTTGGCCGATGCTTTCTGGGTCAACAAAACCGCAACCAATCGTGTTGATGAAATCAATACCTGTATCGCCTGTAATCAGGCTTGCTTGGATCATACCTTTAAAAACCAGCGCGCAACCTGTCTGGTCAATCCGCGTGCCGCTTATGAGACCGAACTGGTCTATGTCAAAACCAAAAAACCGAAAAGTATTGCAGTGATTGGTGGTGGTGTTGCAGGTCTGTCAGCGGCTACTGTCGCAGCCAGTCGCGGGCATGATGTGACGCTGTTTGAGGCCAGTCATGAAGTAGGCGGACAGTTCAACCTGGCTAAAGTCATTCCGGGGAAAGAGGAGTTTCACGAAACGATTCGTTATTTTAAAGTGCAGCTAGAAAAAACTGGAGTTGATCTGCGTCTCAATACCCGAGTCAACCGCGAGCAGTTGGAGCGTGAGGGTTTTGATGAGGTGATTGTGGCTACAGGGGTTGTGCCGCGTGCCTTGAATATCGAAGGCAGTCAGGCACCACAAGTATTATCTTATGCAGAAGTGCTACGTGGCGCACCTGTCGGTGATCGTGTTGCGGTCATTGGCGCAGGCGGGATCGGTTTTGATGTGTCCGAGTTTTTATTAAAGCCACCGCATCAAATACAGCCGCAACCTGTGGATGAGTGGAAGCGTGAATGGGGTGTAGATTCTCATCCAAATTATGTGACTGAAGGCGGGTTACAGCGTGCTGAAGTAGAACCTCCAGTACGGGAAATTTATCTATTACAACGTAAAAAGACACCGCTTGGCGCAGGACTAGGCAAGACTTCAGGCTGGGTACATCGTGCCCAGTTAAAAAAACATGCCGTGCGGATGTTGCGCGGTGTGCAATATAAATCTGTCACGGATGAAGGCTTATGGATTGAGGTAGATGGCCATGCTCAATTATTGCGTGTGGATACCATTGTGGTATGTGCAGGTCAGGAATCGGTGAAAGACCTGATGCCGAGTGCTGGGGAGAATACCTTGGCGCAGTATCATATTATTGGCGGTGCAAAACTGGCTGCTGAACTCGATGCCAAGCGCGCCATTCGTGAGGGAGCGGAATTAGCAGCAAAACTGTAAGGATTTGATGAAACTATATGCAGTTGATTGCATTCACTGTAATTTTCACTTGTCAGCCGGACAAAAGCTCCGTATTATTGCGCCCATGGAAGCGTGGCAGAGCGGTTTAATGCACCGGTCTTGAAAACCGACGAGGGTGTGAGTCCTCCGTGAGTTCGAATCTCACCGCTTCCGCCAAATTTTTAAAACCCCAGTCGAAAGATTGGGGTTTTTTTATTTCTATGATTTTAATAAAACGATTTAAAATAAGCTGATAGCGAACAAAGTCAAAATTTTAAAATTCCATAGGGTCTGTTGACATTTACTGTTCATAATTAACCCTATAAAGGTAGCCATAAAAATATACAGGCTAAAGCAACAGAACTTTGATAATTTCTTTTGAGCTTGTCATATCGAGTAGCTATTCCTCTAAATTGCTTTAATCTACAAAATATATTTTCAACTAAATGCCTGATTTTATATAAATACCAGTCCATATGATCATTGTTCGATTGGCTATTTGTTTTCTTTGGTATATTCGCTTTAGTCCCTGTTTTCCTGATCTGTTCACGCAGTGGTTCTGAATCATAGCCTTTATCTGCACATACCACTTTTGTCTCTTTTAAATCTAATGTTGATATTAAATCAGGTGCAACTTTAACATCATGTGTGGTTCCATCGGTAATCATGAAATCAATAGGATTGCCATGTGCATCAACAATCAAATGTATTTTTGAGGAGTTTCCTCCTACACTTTTAGAAGTAGATTGATTCGCTATGCCGGCAGAATGTTGATGAGCACGTACATGAGAGCCATCAATAAAAATCCACTCCATATCGGGGCATGAGGCTAGTAATTTGAATAATCTAAGTAACTTACCGCTGCTTGACCAACGATTAAAACGTTTGAAAATAGAGTTTGAATGACCAAAACAACAAGGAATATCTCGCCACGGACAGCCTGTTCTAATTCTATAGAGAATAGCTTCAATAAAATTGCGTAAATTTGAGTTGTGGTGAATGGATAAATTACGCAGAATAACTTTCAACTTTTGCCAGTGTTGATCTGTCAGCATGGTACGAGGCATAGCGAATAGTAAAATTGGGTTTGGCGATTTGATTTTACTACTTCGCTATTTTTTTAAGCTAAAAGTGTCAACACACCCTAATTAATAAATATTCTTTAATTGCCTACTTCAATTTTGATTAATGCCAACGCAATTCTTTCCACATGTTGGTAAGCTGGTTGTTCCAGTTCTTCACCAAAAATATCCGGGTCAATTTCTTCATAGGACCAGATTATATTTTGATGCTGTTTCATCAAATCTTTAAGATGCTGCAAAAACAGATTGCCATGTTCAGTCACGGTCACACCGGTATATAGAAATAAATGTCCGCCAGAATTCAGGCGCTGTAGACCTTCTTTTATAATCCTGAATGATAAATCACAGCCATCCAGCGCATTACCGCCATGACGATATTGACGTTGTTCGGGATCAATTAAATACGGTGGATTAGCAAAAATCAGATCAAATTTTCCATCAAGATTGGAAAATAAATTACTCTGCACCGGATGAATATGGTTTAAGCCGGCAAAACTGATATTAATCTGGCTATAGAGCAAGGCTTTGGGATTCAGGTCTGCAACCATAATTTCATTAGCATCTGGAAAATGTCTGGCAATACTGATTGCGGCTGCTGAAGTGCCACAACACATTTCCACGACCCGTTTGAAAGGGTGAGTCTGAGCAGCTAGATATTGCTTGAGATGATAGATAAAGCGATAAGTATCCGGACCAAAAAATACCGCATCTTGCTGAGTAGTCGGAAAAGCTGAATGAATAAAGAGTTCGCCATCGAGTGAAGAAACTCGAATCTGACTCAAGTATTGATCTTCCTGAACCTGTAGAAGTTGATGTTCTTGCAATAATTCAAACAGAACGGGATCAAGATCAGTTTTTTTAAAGTTTAGATTCCAGCCAAAGATATCCTGATGGGTTCTGTGCTTATAAATTTCATTCTTTTTTCGATTCAGAATTCGCTGGTGGGAAAGCGGTGTAATGGTCGTAAACTGATAATCTTGTTGTTTTAAAAAGGCTAATAAATAAAGCAAAGCTTGCTGCGGGCTGCTTTGAATCTCTAAAATTTGGTTCATACGGATATGCTCTTCTATTTATTTAACCTACATCAAAAGATTAATTCACTTTATGCCTGCAAAAGACAATATCAAACCAGTCGTGAATGATCAAAGCTATACAGCACTGGATTCCATAGAAATGGATCAGTTTATATTCACCTAAATAATGCATTGCTTAGGTAAAAATGTGATGAGAATTGGTTGGATTTGTATAGGTAGCAGGCATAATTTTCTTGGTTAGGAAACCTTATTATGATATTGCCACCTATTATTTCTTATTTACGATTATATGTATAAAAAATGGCTATTAATCACTGGGATCAATAGCCATTAGAGCTGAGAGCTTTAAAAGCTTAGTTGGGTACTTCCGGCAAATCAAACCAGATCACTTGCGCATCTTCGCTTGCTTTAATTTCTGTATCATCTAGAAAAGCAATTGCGCCGCCCGCTTCCACTGTATGTTCAGCGATCTGGACAGTGCCAGAAACAACATGTACATAATTAATATGCTGGGTCGCTTTCACTTCCAGACTTTGGCCTTGCTGAATCACCGCAGTTTTGACTTCGGCATTCTGACGAATATGCATCGGTGCATTGTCATTCGGACCACAAATCAAATGCCACTGGTTCGGTTGCTCATGCGGGTCAAGACGGATTTGCTGATAGTTCGGCTTGGCATCACGTTCATTTGGAATAATCCAGATTTGCAGTAAATGGACCTGTTCGTCGCCTTGGTTCATTTCACTGTGCCGCACACCTGTTCCTGCACTCATCACTTGCCATTCACCCGCAGCGATTCCGCCATGATTGCCCATGCTGTCCTGATGGGTAATGGTTCCTTTCAGCACACAGGTCAGGATTTCCATATTGTCATGCGGATGTGTGCCAAAACCCTGATGACCATCAATCAGGTCATCATTAATCACGCGTAAAGCACTGATACCCATATACTTTGGATTATACCAGTTACCAAATGAGAAGCTGTGTTTAGACTCTAGCCAGCCCATTTTTACATGACCACGATTTTCGCTAGGATGTAGAAAAGCATTCATGATTTCATCTCGACATTATTTTTAACTTGAGATCATCATACTGTCGTTTTATAACTGAAAAAATCTCAAATGGGCGACAGATCATTGCATTTTTGCAACGACATAGCTGAAAGTAAACATAAGGAATAAAAAAGCCCGCTCAAAAGCAGGCTATTTTATTCAAATCGTTAGACCAATCATCATTCTAAGAAACGAACCGTTACGCCAGATTTGACTTTACGGCCAAGATCATTGGCATCCCAGTTAGTTAAACGAATACAACCATGTGACGCTGTTTTCGAAATGGTAGACGGGTTTGGTGTCCCGTGAATACCGAATGATTTCTTGCTTAAACCAATCCAGATATTCCCGACAGGACCGTTAGGACCTGGTGGTAAAGATAGTGGTTTTAAGTTTTTACCTTGTACAAAGTTAGAAGGTGAGTAGCTGTACCAAGGGTTTGGTGCAACACCTGTTACTTTATAGGTTCCGGTCGGAGATGGTGTATCTGCACTACCAATGGTGGCAGGGAATGACGCGATCATTTGATTTTTACTGTTAAATAAGTACAGTTGTTTCGCGCCTTTATGTGCAACAATCAAGTGAATACCTTCAGGCAAGTCATTACGTACATTACTGACCAGTAATTTTTCACCAACTTTATTAAAGTTAGCATTTGGATTGAGTTTCTTTAAGAAATTCTCATCCATATGGAATTTTTCACTCAACATTTCACTGACACGTGTGTAGTACAAGCCTTTCATTTTCGCCTGTAACGCATAATCTGAAGGAATAGACTTGGCAAATGGGCCTGCCAGATCTTTTTCAGTAATGGTGTATTCAACAAAGGCTGGCTTAGAACCCTGACGTGCAACTAGTTTATCCCAGGTTTCCTGAGTCAAAACACCTGTCGGTTTAATGCCATTCATTTGCTGGAAAGATGCAATGGCTTTTAGTGTATTTTTACCGCTGGTTCCGTCAATCGCCCCCGGTGATGCATGGGCATTATTCAGCATGACATGTGCACGTGCGTAAACTGGGAATTGACCTGCACCGATATTTTCATACCACTGGGCATTATTTAAGCCATCTAAAGTCCACGAAGCTTTGGTCGCTGCAGAGTTAGTCGATGCTTTGGTATTTGGTGCTGCGCCAATAGAAGCAGTCTGATCTTCGGTATCCTGTAGCTCATTCAGCGCTTCAGATGCCTGTTTTAAGTCTTGTTGTTCTTGTGCGGTAATTTGCGCTTCTGCAGGCGCTGCTTGGGCCGCTGAAGCTTCAGTTGCTAATGGATCAATCGGATCTTGCACTGCAACATCAGTCACCACTTGGGGTTTTAATGGTTGTTCAGCAGTAGACGCGGCAAAAACTTGACCTGCGAAAATGCAACCTAGACTCACAGCGAGCATTGTGCGAACGAACATGTAACTCAACCTTAAGAATTATTTCTTTAACTATGTGAAAAAACACTATAAGTATTACAGAAAAAATGTGGAGATGCAGTAGTTGTTTTGTGTAAATCACTAGGTTGCCGTTCAATCCGATCGGTTTTTAAAGTTGCCAGAAGTTATTAAAACTGCGGCCTTTTTGCTATGATGTTGGCAATGTCAAAGAAAGATGGGAATGTGAATGACGACCTTAAAAAATGATCGTTTTCTGCGCGCATTGTTGCGTGAGCCTGTAGATGCTACGCCAGTATGGATGATGCGTCAGGCTGGCCGTTATTTGCCTGAGTACCGCGAAACGCGTACCAAGGCAGGAGATTTCCTTTCGCTTTGCAAGAATACTGAACTGGCCTGTGAAGTAACTTTGCAGCCTTTACGCCGTTATGATCTTGATGCCGCGATTTTATTCTCGGATATCTTGACGGTTCCGGATGCTTTGGGACTGGGGCTGTATTTTGAAGCCGGTGAAGGCCCGAAATTTCACAAGACCATCCGTACCGAACAGGATGTCGCCAATCTGCCTGCATTTAATGCCAAGTCGGATCTGGATTATGTGATGAATGCCGTTTCGACCATTCGTTCAGCCTTGGGCGGTCAGGTTCCTCTGATTGGTTTCTCAGGCAGTCCATGGACTCTGGCAACGTATATGGTCGAAGGCGGTTCAAGCAAGGATTTCCGTTTTACCAAACAGATGATGTATGCGCAGCCTGAAGTTTTGCATGCTTTACTGGATCGTCTGGCTGATGCAGTGACTGAATATTTGAATGCGCAGATCGATGCGGGTGCACAAGCGGTACAGATCTTTGATAGTTGGGGTGGGGCATTAGCACATCGTGAATATATCGAGTTCTCGCTGAACTATATGCAGAAGATTGTCGCTGGTTTGCAACGTGAGAAAGACGGCCGCAAGATTCCGGTAATTCTGTTTACCAAAGGTGGCGGTCAATGGTTGGAACCGATGATTACGACAGGCGCAGATGCATTTGGTCTGGACTGGACCACGCCATTGAATGTCGCTCGTCAAACGGTTGCTGGTCGTGCAGCACTTCAGGGTAACCTGGATCCTGCAACTTTATATGGTTCATCAGACACCATCATTAAAGCGACAAAAGCCATGCTGGATGATGCCTATGCCAATGGCGAGAAAACCGGTTATGTTGCCAATTTAGGTCATGGTATTACCCAGTGGGTTGATCCGGCGAATCCAAAAGCATTTATTGATACCGTACATGAGTATAGTGCCAAATATCTTTAGGATGTAAACCTTGATCGATCTATTCAAATCAGGGTTTGAATTTACTTATAAGGCAGCTTCGGCTGCCTTATTTGGGATTTTACTCCTGCTCGCTTTTGCGCTGACTGCTTCTATGGGCAGCGATCTCTTCTTTGGTTTTTACCGGTATGACTATCTGCTTTTTTTTGCTTTGCTGATTCAGGTGATATTGCTCTATACCAAACTGGAATCCTGGGCTGAAGCCAAAGTGATTGCGTTATTTCATCTCATGGCCATGGTGATGGAAATCTTCCTGACCCATCCGGCAATTGCTTCCTGGCATTACCCTCAACCCGCAATATTTAAAATCCTGACCGTGCCTTTATTTGCCGGTTTTATGTATTCTGCGGTCGGCAGTTTTTTTGCGCGCTCTTTACGTCTATATCAGGTTTCATTTGAAAAATTGCCGCGTTTTAGCCATATGCTGACATTGGCTGTCTTGTCTTATATCAACTTTATGAGCAAGTTTTTTATTCCCGATTATCGGGTGATTTTATTTGTCTGGAGCGTGCTGATGTTCTGGAAAACCAGAATTCGCTTTCAGCTGAATCGGCATACTTTTCAGTTGCCGATGTTACCCGTACTGCTGATTCTGGCGTTTATTATCTGGATTGCCGAGAACATCAGTACCTTTTACCAGATCTGGCTCTATCCAAGCCAGATTGAGCAATGGCATATGGTGGGATGGGGCAAACTGGGCTCCTGGTATTTGTTGTTATTGCTGAGTCTGGTGTTAGTACTGAAAATCTTGGGACAGCGTAATTCACAAGGCGATTGGGCGCTCAAGGAACAGTAAAATCAATCAGGTTATGTTTATGTAAAGCATACATTTTTTCAATTGCGCCAAACTTGACTTGTCGCTACTCTGCTGAGTATGTAATTTAAATTACATTATTAGAGTAATAACAAAGATTGCATGAGAATAATTGGAGAATAACTATGTTGAAAAAAATTATGCTGGCGGCGGTATTGGCGACTGGTTCAAGCATGGCGATGGCTGACCGAGATGTCGGTTGTGGTATCGGAAGCCAGGTGTGGGCGGGTCAGTCTGGTATTATTCCTAAACTCTTTGCAGGTACGACCAACGTTCTGTTCACGAATCAGTGGCTCGGGATCACTTTTGGTACTTTAGGTTGTAGCCAGGGCGGTACCGTAACCGCTCAAGTGGTGACCTTTACCAATGAAAACGCTGAAGCATTGGCGCGTGATATGGCAGTTGGAGAGGGTGAAAGCCTGAATGTTCTGGCTGAACTTTTGAATATTAAATCTGAAGATAAAGCTCGTTTCTTTAGCGTTTCCAAGCAGAATTTCTCTGAAATTTATTCCGAAGAAAACCAGAATACATTACAAGTTTTAAGCACCTTACAAACTGTGATGGCCAAAGATGAAGTATTGAAATCCTACATCTGATCCGCACCCTAAAAACCCTGCTGTTCTGGCAGGGTTTTCTTATGACTAAAAGAAATTGATGAGAATAAGTTAACTGAATGAAATATGCGTTCTTCATGTTGGGCCTGACATTCAGCCCTTTAAGTTTTTCTAGCGAAATTAATCCAGACATCCAGCATTATATCGCTCAGGCCGAAACTCAGCGTCTGGATCAGAGCACTACCTGGCAACGTCTCATGTATGCCAATCCCCAAGGTCATAGCGAGGTTAACTATTCGGGCTATTTCCTGGCAGAGCAGGGAAAAACTGATCTAAAAAAAGAAATGCAGCATAACATTCAGGCTTTATTCCTGAGCGCAGAGCCGAATCAGTCCGTCCGCTGTAAGTTTCCTGCACGCAGCAGCTGGTTAATGCAGCAATTGAATATTTCCGAGCAACAATTGCCTGCGGTCAGTTGCCCGGATTTGGATAAATGGATTGGCGAGGTCAAGCCTTATCAGGCAACCCTGATCTATGCCACGGATTTTATGGGTAATCCCAGCTCGATGTTTGGTCATACCTTGTTGCGTCTGGACCCTAAAGACCAGCAACAACTCAATCTGATTTCTTATGCGGTCAACTATGCTGCGACGGTCGATGGCAATGACAACTGGTCCTTTGCCTGGAAAGGGCTGACTGGACAATATCCGGGTGAATATTCACTGATGCCGTATTACCGCAAGGTCAAAGAGTATGGTGACTTTGAAAGCCGGGATTTGTGGGAATATGAATTAAACTTAAGTCCGCAAGAAACCAGGTTTTTGGTACAGCATCTCTGGGAAATGCAAAATGTAAGTTTCCCTTATTATTTTATCAGTGATAATTGCGCTTATCGCCTACTGGGACTGTTTGATCTGGTACGTCCCGAGCTAAATCTACAGAAACAGTTTAATTCGACTGCGATTCCGATTGAAACACTAAAAGTAGTAGAACAGCAGGGCTTGATCAAACAGAAAGTTTACCGTCCGGCGCTTGAAACTCAATTGCTGGCACAGTCCAGACAGCATGGCAAAGCGCTGGCAAAAACTGCGCATCAGCTGGCTTATGCAGAAACAGGTGCAATGCCTTCAATCTTGCAGCCCTATCCGGCAGAAGATCAGGCCAAAATTCTGGAAATGGCCTATGATCATTTATATCTGGACTTTCTCCGACAAACAGTCGATAAATCATTTTCCCAGCCACGTTTTCGCAAGTTATTAGGCTTAAGAAGTCAGCTGAATATCGAGAAGCAGCGTAAAGCGCCTGAACGTCCAAAAATAGACCCGGTACAAAGCCATCATGCACGGAATATCAGTCTTCAGGCCGGACAGGTTCAGGGTGAATCCTTTGTCCAGCTAGGGCATCGGCAAGCTTATCATGATCTTATTGATCCGCAAGGCGGTTTTCGTATCGGTACACAGTTGCTGTTTCTGGATGGGGCTTTGCAATATCGTGACAGTGAACTCAAGCTGGAACATCTGGATCTATTTACCGTCAATTCATATAACCCGGTCAATCCGTTTAATACGCCGTTATCCTGGGGTTTTAATCTGGGTTGGAGACAGGAGGCATTGGATGCGCATGGCCAGTTTAGTGAAGATGAACAGCATAGCGTCGCCAGCTTAAAAACTCAGGCCGGTTATAGCTGGGCAAATGCCAGCCGTGAATATCTATGTTATGCACAAATGCAAACTCAGCTACAGGCAGGTAAGTCACTTGATCAAGGCTGGCGCGTAGGTGCAGGCCCCACCGTGGGTTGTCAGAATATCTGGAGCGATCAGATTAACAGTCTGGTGCAGGTGGAACTGCCTTATTGGGAAGATTCGCATCGCTGGCAGCTGAAACTGAATACTGAACTCCAATATGCATTCAATCCACAACATGCACTTCGGCTGTCTTGGGAATATCAGCAACAACAGTCCAAAGACTGGGATCAATGGAGTCTTGGTTTGATCCGGTATTTTTAAGATTTAGTTAAAACTGATCAACACTATTCATAAAGTGCTGTGTATCTGTGAGGCTACTGTTCGGTTTTCCCTTGCATAAAAAGATTAGCTGGGTTTGGTGCAAATAATCTGGTCGATATTTTAGGAAAAATACCTGATATTTGTTATATTTATCACATAATGTGAGTGCAAATTGCAAGGTTTTGGGGAACAGACAGTATGAATAATGAATGCATGGCAAGACTGGCCGAGCAATGGGAACAGATCTGTCAAAATTATTCATCTGATGACTTATTGCATGCCTTTCATTTTATTCAAGATCATTCCCTGATTCTGGTGGAAGAATTCTATAAAAACATGCTCATTGAAAAGGAATCTGCAGAATTCTTTTCCGATGACTTGATTCAACAGCGCTTGCACGACACCTTAAATGCCTGGCTGCTTGAAAGCTTTAGTGTGGGGATTAATAAACGCTATGCCGATGCCGTGCAGAAACAGGCGATGGTGGGACATGTGCATGCGCGTGTCGGAATTCCGTCCTGGCTGATCATGCGCGGTGTACGTGAAATTGAGCGTAAAATGTTTGAACTGCTGGATGAAAATCCTCACCACAGTATGTTGACTACCTGCAGTTATATTGTCCAGATCATGGGATTTGCCACAGAAGTCATGTGCCGATCTTATGAGGCCAAAACAGCCATGAATCAGGAAATTAAACACAGTTATCGTGTTTTTTCAGCGATGCAGGATGTGGCCGTACAAAAAGATAAACAGCGCAGCTCATTGCTGGACTGGGAAAATGAGCTTATGTTCAAGGTCTTTTCTGAGCATGAGAAATTGAATCATCCGATGCTGTCCAAGTCGGAGTTTGGTTTATGGTTTATCCATAAAGCCTCTTATGCTTTTACCGGCTCTGACCAGGTCGATTTAATCATTGAACGAATTTATCAAGTCGATGAACTTAATCAAGAGATCATGGACTGTACGGACAAAAACAATATGCTGGGACTAATCCAGCAGATCCGTGACTTGAACCGCGAAATTCAGCTGCTGGTGGACCAGTTATTTCAGGTGGCCGAATATATTGAATCAGGTAATGATTCATTGACCCAGTTACTGAATCGCCGTTATTTGAATACGATTATTTCACGTGAAATCACTTTTTCTCGTAAGAATCATACGCCTTTGTCTTTACTTGCTATCGATGCTGATTATTTCAAAAGTATTAATGACAAATTCGGACATGCAGCAGGTGATCTGGCCTTGAAATTTCTGGCCGAAGCATTGCAAAAATATAGTCAGGGCAGTGATTATGCTTTTCGGGTCGGCGGTGAAGAGTTTTTGCTGTTACTGGTGGATACTGATGAGAAACGTGCCCTGAATATTGCCGAAAGTATTCGTAAATATATTGAAAATGGCATGATTAATTCGGCACAAGGCCAGCAGTTTAAATTTACGGTCAGTATTGGTTGTGTGCTTTATGATGGACATCCGGATTATCAGCGCTTCCTGAATGCGGCAGATTCTGCCTTGTATATGGCGAAGAACAACGGGCGTAACAGAGTCTATATGGCTCATCAGTCCTTGAACCCAGTCGCACAGCCACTCTCTGTTTAAATAAAAGGTTTTATCCAGTTGCAGACTGCTGCTCTATAAATTCCTGAAATTTCTTTTTTTGCTGAAGATATTCGGGATGATTTTTAGCTTCATCCCATTTCTGTTTAAAGATTTTGGCAGCAGCGGCTTTAACCGGGTCTTCCTGATTGCGCGGTAGCTCTGAACGGCCATGCGCGCCACTTAAACCTTTTTTGTCTTCCGGAACCGGGCCATCGTATTTTTTGCCACCTTTATGGTTGGCATAACGCCGGGCACGGGTAAAACCCATCTGTAAAAACTTGCGTGCCATGTCCGCACCGATAAAATCTTCTTGCTTTAAATAGTCTAGAAAAAGCTGATAGATTTTCTCGCTACTGGCTTGGGCTTTTTCTTCATCTGCAAAGCGCCAGTGCGGCAGGATTTCTGATTTATAAGGCTCAACCAGTAATACACCTTGTTCACCACGGCCAATCCGGTAGAGCTCCGGTCGTTTGCGGAAATTAACCTTTGCAAAGTCCAGAGAATAATCAAAACTATTCGAAACTACACGTGACGGACGTTTTGGTGGCGCTACTTTGGCAGATGGCTTCATATTCGGCCTTTTCTGAAATTTAAAATTGCTCAATATTTCAGCTAATACAAATTATAAAAATGAAAGGGCAGGACACAGAAAAGCCCCTGGCATTTAGAACTAGGGGCTTTCATTTTACTTCGATTTTTTTGAACTGGTCTTCGAGGTTTTAGCCTTGGTTGACTTGCTCTTAGAGGAGCTGCTCGACTGCTTTTTAGCAGGTGCTGATTTTTTTGAAGAAGACTTTTTCACTTTAGTGTCGTCTTTACTCTTGTTGCTGCTTTTCGCTTTAGCCGGTTTTTTCGCGGAAGAGGTCTTTTGGTCTTTCGCTTTATCACTGGCCTTTGAGCTTGAATTTTTCTTCGCCTTCACTTTTTCATCTTTGCTGGCATTGTCTTTCTTAGAAGATGCCGCTTTAGATTTACTGCTCGCCGCTTTTTTAGTGACTTTGCGATCACTGTCTTTGTCACTACTCTTATTCGGCTTTTTCAGTTTCTCATCTTGGGTCTTTTTAGCAGTTTTTGCTGATTTTTTGCTGTCTTTCGCCTGGTTATTTTTACTATTCGCCATGGTTACTTTCCTTATCATTAAAAATCAATCAGAAAGATATAAAGCGCTTTGCTGTATATCAACTTCAAATTACTTTAATGGGAGAGCGGCAGGATTAAAACTTTATCGTGTATCCAAGTGTAGGCTTGTTGCAAACACAAGCAGGAATTGTTTGAGTTCTAGACTGAAACATAGCAAGTTTTGGGACAGGTCTTTAAACCCTGTTACCAGGTGTTATTTATAGCAAGTGAGCTTTTGAATTAAGTATTGATATCCTCTTCCTTTAAAAGCAAAAAACCCCGAATGATCGAGGCTTTGAGTAACTTATTTTTAAGCTTTAATAATTAATAGCTTTCTGGAACCGCACTTAAAAATTCACGGCGTGTTTCTTTATCGGTTTTAAAATCACCAATAAATGATACCGTACGTGTGGTTGATTCCTGCTTGCCTACACCACGCATCATCATGCACATGTGCGCAGAATCAATGACTACGGCAACACCACGTGCTTTGGTGACTTCAGCCACGGCTTCTGCAATTTGCTGAGTCAGATTTTCCTGAATTTGTAAACGGCGTGCAAACATTTCAGTAATGCGGGCAAATTTAGACAGGCCTAAAACATGACCTTCTGGCAAATAGGCGATATGTACGCGGCCATAAAATGGCAATAAGTGATGCTCACATAGCGAATAAAATTCGATGTTTTTGACCAGTACCATTTCACGGTTATCGGAAGGGAAGACCGCCTTGTTGGTCACTTCTTCAAGTGTCTGGCTATAACCCGAGGTTAAATATGAAAATGCTTTCGCAGCGCGCACAGGCGTATCTTTGAGACCAGGGCGATTTAGATCTTCGCCAACGGCAGTAAGAATGTTTGCGTAGGATTGCTGCATAGTCATATGACGTATTCACTTAAACTGAGAATGAACAAGGACGGCATTGTAGCAGAAAACTTTTACAATGCCTTGTTTTGAGGCTAAAACCGTTTACTGTTTGAACTTTGGATTCTTTTCTGCACGTTTGAGCAAAACCAATACCGCACCGGTACCGCCTTGCTTTTCAGGTGCACTGACAAATGCCAAAACATCGCGATGCTGACGCAGCCAGCCGTTGACATAGGTTTTTAAAATCGCTTCTGGACCTTTACCATGTACGATTTTAATCACGTTCTGGTTTTCATCTTTGGCGATTTGAATAATCTGCAGCACGGCTTGACGCGCTTCTTCCACAGTACAGCCATGCAGATCCACAGCTTCAAACCAGCGCAAGTTACCGGCTTTCAAGTCTTCAAACACTTTATGCTGCAAGGTGGCAATGCGGTAACTCAAGTTGGCCTGACTGCCGACAGGATTGAGCATGGCCTGAGTATCTGATAAAGCCATTGCCTCTGTTTCCAGCGGGCCAGTAGCCGCTGCACGCTTTGCCAAGATTTGTGCATCCGGCTTTTTCTTGCGTGGTTTGTCCAGTTGAACCGTATTTCCCGATTCAATTTTTTGTACGCCCTGCATTTGCTTGCGGAATAATTCCAGTTCTTCTAACGCTTCTTGCTCGACAGTCTTTTCAACAGGTGCAGCAACGACCGCAGGCGTTTGCGGCTGTGTAATTTGCTTCTTAAAAGATTTCAGCAGGTTGTACTGATCTTTAGATAATGAAGAATCGTGTTTACTCATAATGTAAAAACAAGGGAGATGCGGAATTTACAAGAATTATAGTCTGAAAATAGACAAAGGAGAACTGAATTGCGTTCATGAAATTGCTGAGGATTTTAAATACGCTCGAGAATCTATGATCTACTTTTCAATATTGAAAATAAAAAAGCCCAATCCTGAGATTGGGCTTTTTTAATGCTTAGGTGAGCATTTACATTTTAAACCGCTTCAGGCTCACCAAACAGATCGCGGAAAGCATGATCCGGACGTGGCTGTTTCATGAAGCTTTCGCCGACCAGAAAGGCGTGAATATCATTTTTCTGCATCATCGCAACATCCGCAGGTGTGGCAATACCACTTTCAGTCACCAGCAGGCGTGAAGGGTCCAGTAATTTTTTCAAACGTAATGATGTGTTTAAATCCACATCAAAGGTTTTTAAATTACGGTTATTTACACCGAGCAGACAACGATCAGAAAGTTTTAAAGCACGGGATAGTTCTTCTTCATCGTGAACTTCAACCAGTACATCCAGATGATGTTCAAATGCAGTTTTAGACATTTCTTCTAACTGCTGATCAGACAGGCAAGCCACAATTAGCAAGATACAGTCTGCATGCAGAGCACGTGCTTCGATAACTCCATAAGGATCGATCAGAAAGTCTTTGCGCAGTGCAGGCAGGTCGCAATGTGAACGGGCAATCTGAATGTTGTCATCGTGACCCTGGAAAAAGTCTACATCGGTCAGCACCGATAAACAGGCTGCACCTGCCTCCTGATACTGTGCTGCAATTTCCGCAGGGTTAAAGTTCTCGCGAATAATGCCCTTAGATGGTGACGCTTTCTTAATTTCAGCAATGACACCCGGACGTTTCGACACTAAAGACCGGGCAAAACCACGCACAGGTGATGCACCTTGTGCCAGTTCTTCCAGATCTTTATAGCTTTTCTGCTTTAAACGTAGGGCAAACTCTTCTTTTTTACGGTCAACAATCTTGCCTAAAATTGTGTTTGCGATATCCACCATGATCAAAATCCCTGACCGAATTAAGCTTCGTAATGTTTAATGGTTTTGGTAAATTCAGACAGCACACTCATTTTTTCAAGTGCCTGACCGCCGTAAATAATGTCATGTGCCAGCGCAACACCTTGCTTATAGCTGCTGGTTAAACCGGAGACATAAATACCCGCGCCGGCATTCAGCGCGATCATGTTCGCGGCTTTATCACCGATGTCTGATTTTTTCTTGCCCAGCGCGTCTTTGATCAAAGCCAGACTTTGCGCAGAATCTTCCACAATCAGTCCGGTCAGAGTTTGCGACTCAATATCGACCGATTCAGGAATAATGTCCCATTCGGTAACTTCGCCATTTTTCAGTTCAGCAACATGAGTTGAGGAGGCAATACTGATTTCATCCAGCCCATCACGTGAATGTACCACCATCACATGTTCAGCACCGAGCTGTTTCATGACTTCGGCAATAGGACGGCAGAGTTCATTGGAAAATACCCCAATGACTAAACGATTTACTCCGGCCGGATTCGTAAGCGGGCCAAGTAAGTTGAAAATGCTGCGAATCCCTAATTCTTTACGTGGGCCGATTGCATATTTCATGGCTTGATGATGATTGGGTGCAAACAGGAAGCCGACACCGACATCACGGATACACCGTTCAGTCTGCTGCATGTTCAGGTCAAGATTAATCCCCGCCTGTTCCAGTAAATCTGACGAACCTGATTTGGTCGAAACGCCGCGGTTACCATGTTTGGCAATGGTGGCGCCCGCTGCTGCAATTACAAATGCCGAAGCAGTAGAGACATTAAACAGGTTTTGACCATCACCGCCTGTACCGACGATATCGACCAGATAAGGAATGTCACTGACATCAATTTTAGTGGCAAGTTCACGCATGACACGTGCAGCTGCGGTAATCTCATCAATGCTTTCGCCTTTAAGGCGTAAGCCCATCAGCAGGGCACCAATCTGGGCATCGGTCGCTTCACCTGACATGATGGCATGCATCACGTCTTGCATTTGATCCTGAGTCAGGTGAATGTTTTTAGTAATATTGCTTAAAGCTTGTTGAATATTCATAAGGTGTTCTTAGGCATAAATTTCGAGAAAGTTTTTAAAGATTTGATGACCATGCTGGCTCAGAATCGATTCAGGATGGAACTGCACGCCTTCGACCGGCAATGTCTTATGTTTTACACCCATAATTTCTTCCATAGAGCCATCCGCTTCATTGGTCCAACACGTCACTTCCAGACATTCGGGCAAGGTGGCTTGATCAATCACTAGGGAATGATAGCGCGTTGCAGGAAATGGAGAAGGAAGATTGCTGAAAATCCCGGTATCACTGTGGTACATATCAGACAGACGGCCATGCATGACACGTTTGGCACGCACGATATCACCGCCAAATGCCTGACCAATACTCTGGTGACCAAGACAAACGCCCAGTAAAGGAATTTTTCCAGCAAAATGCTGAATGGCAGGAATAGAAATCCCTGCTTCACTTGGCGAGCACGGGCCGGGGCCAATCACTAAATACTTGGGTTGCCATCGCTCTATATCTTCCAATGTCACGGCATCATTACGGACTACTTTTACTTCTTGATTCAGTTCGCCAAAATATTGGACGATGTTATAAGTAAAGGAGTCATAGTTGTCGATCATTAAAAGCATGAGCTTAACCTATTGAAATTAATGCACTTAACTGTGCTAATGTTGTCCAGATCGTACTTTATTTATACGTGTTGCAAGCACTTGCCTGACACAACTAAATCATTGATTTCATTGTGTGAAAATAAAGCACGCTTCATCATAGCAAAAAATAGCTGCATTCGGCGCAACAATTTCGCCCAATTTAATAGCTTTAAAAACTTGTAGAAAGTTAAATAAAATTTTTATGATGATTTAAAGTAATAGGCTTACTCAGAGAAAGTTTTAAATGAGTATTTTTTAGAGTAAAACTTAAAAATGAAAAATAAGATCAAAGAGAGGTTAAAAGTTTGATGAAAAAAACATCACTTGAATAATTAAGCTTTGTATAAACTTTTCTATTGAAAGTAGATTTAAAGAAAATGCCTCATAATAGGCATACATCCCTAAATGAATCACAAAACTTTCTTTACTGATATCTACTAAAAAATGCTCAATTTTTAGCCAAAAACAAGTAAAAACTTAACAAAAGTAAGAAAAAGCAGCATATTTGCTATAAAAAGCTATGTTTCTCATACATTTTTACAGACACATGCACTATTTAGGTGCGCTAAAAAATAAAGCTGAAATAAAATAAATGAAGAATGCTTGAATATAGTGCATTTAGTTTTGCAGCTAGTATAATAGCCGCAAAGTATTTTTGTCACTTCATGATTTCTTATAAAGATTTCAAGATTTTATCTATACTTTTAAAAGTTGGTACGGTAATTGCTTAATAACTATCAACTGCTAACACGCACTTCACGGGTGCAACAAAAACATCGGAGCAAAATGAGCATGGCGAACAAGGTCCTTCAACTCATACAAGAAAGTGGCGCAAAATGGGTCGATTTTCGCTTTACTGATACCAAGGGTAAAGAGCAACACGTCACTTACCCAGCAGACAGTATTGATGAAGATACATTTGAAGACGGCAAAATGTTTGACGGTTCTTCAATTGCAGGTTGGAAAGGCATCGAAGCATCGGACATGATTTTACGTCCGGATGCGGCAACAGGTTTTATCGACCCGTTCTTTGCAGAGCCAACAGTTGTTGTAACTTGTGACGTCATCGAGCCATCAACTGGTCAAGGTTATGATCGTGACCCACGTTCGATTGCGCGCCGTGCAGAAGAATATTTGAAATCTACCGGTATCGGTGATACTGCATTCTTTGGTCCAGAACCAGAATTCTTCGTATTTGACGAAGTAAAATGGGAAATCGACATGTCTGGCGCGCGCCATACATTGATCGCTGAAGAAGCTGCTTGGTCAACTAACAAAGACTACGAAGGCGGTAACTCTGGTCACCGTCCACGCGTAAAAGGCGGTTACTTCCCAGTTCCTCCTGTAGATTCTTCACATGACATGCGTGCAGACATGTGTGCGCGTATCGAAGACATCATGGGTCCAGGTCGTGTAGAAGTACATCACCACGAAGTTGCTTCTTGCCAGTTAGAAATTGGTGTGAGCTTCAATACCATGGTGCGTAAAGCAGACGAAGTTCAACAGTTCAAATATGCGGTTTGGAACGTTGCGCATCAATATGCAAAAACAGCAACCTTTATGCCTAAACCAATGGTTGGCGATAACGGTTCTGGTATGCACGTGCATATGTCGATCTCTAAAGACGGCAAAAACCTGTTTGCTGGTGATGAATATGCAGGCCTTTCAGAAATGGCGTTGTACTTCATCGGTGGTGTAATTAAACATGCCCGTTCTTTGAATGCGATCACTAACCCTTCTACAAACTCGTATAAGCGTTTGGTTCCACATTTCGAAGCACCGATTATGCTTGCTTACTCAGCGCGTAACCGTTCTGCATCTATCCGTATTCCTTACGTGTCTAGCCCGAAAGGCAAGCGTATTGAAGCGCGTTTTCCAGATCCAATGATGAACCCGTACCTAGGTTTCGCGGCATTGTTGATGGCTGGTCTTGACGGTATTCAAAACAAGATCCACCCAGGTGAAGCTGCTGACAAGAACTTGTACGATCTTCCACCGGAAGAAGAAGCAAAAATCCCTACAGTGGCGCATAGCCTGGATATGGCGCTTGAAGCACTTCAAGCGGATCATGATTACCTGTTAAAAGGTGGCGTGTTCACGAAAGAAATGCTTGATGCTTATATCGAGCTTAAAACTGAAGAAGTTCGTCGTCTAAACACGACTACTCACCCAGTTGAATTTGATATGTACTACAGCTTGTAATTCATCACGAATTAAAGCGAAGAAAACCCGCGCATGTCGCGGGTTTTTTTGTATCATCTATTTATAATTTTAAATGATTGATGGGCTTAAATGGCACAACGTAAAAAGCACACCAGCTTTTATCCATGGATTGATCCAAAAGATCATAACAAAGGTTTTAAGTTGAACTTCTCTGAAGTGACTTATCTTGAAGTGGGGCGGACTCCCGAGGGTTATAAGCAGGCTCAATTTGTGGCGCTGAAAAATCCTGAAATAGCGCTGGATTATGCTTATCCAGAATCATTTTATTTGAGTGCTGAAGGTTTTATTTTAATTAAAACCCCACAAGGCAAATATGAAATCATTGCAAAAACAGATAACTGTTAACAATGAATAGTCGTTCTAGAAATCAAAATCAGCGTGTGTTGCTGTCAACTCTGCCTGTTGAGTTAAAACCGTGGCTGTATGCATCGGGTTCACTCACGCAACAACTGACCGATTTGGCGCAAGGACAATTCCATGTCGAGCCAATTCAAGAGCATTTTCAGCGTTTAAGCTTTGCCAATGCCAAATGGATGCAGATGTCACATCAGCATACTTCCTGGGTGCGTGAAAGTTATCTCTACGGCTCGGAACAGTCTCCTTGGGTGAAAGCCAAAAGCATCTTTCCGATTTTAAGCCTGCAAAAAAAAGCCCGAATTTTTCAGCATATTGGCACCAAACCGATTGGCTTGTTTCTGTTTCAGCGCACCAATCCACTCTGCCAGCGTCGGGTGGTACTTTTAGATGAGGGCTGGACCCGTCAGAGCTGCTATACTTGGCACGGCTGTAAATTTATCGTACAAGAAACATTTTTACCGGCATTTGAACACTTTATACAAAATTCACGGGCTTGATTTTTATGGCAACCGCACAAGCAATCACCTGGCGTGAGCGTCTTAGCGCCTATTATTATCTTTGTCGTTTTGATAAACCGATTGGGACTGAACTGGTTTTTTGGCCTACCATGTGGGCGCTGTGGATTGCAGCTCAGGGAATGCCACGTATTGAAATTTTAATTCCCATGATTTTGGGTGTGATTTTTATGCGGGCGGCAGGCTGTGCCATTAATGATTTTGCTGACCGTAAAGTCGATGCACATGTGGAGCGTACTAAAAACCGTCCGCTAGCGACTGGGATTATCAGTGCCAAAGAAGCTGTGATGGTATTTCTGGTTTTGGTGTCTGCCAGTGCCTGCCTACTATTTTTTCTGCCAATCGAAACTTTTTACTGGTCATTTGGGGCTTTATTTTTAGCGTTTATTTATCCTTTTATGAAGCGCTATACCCATTTACCTCAAGTCTTTTTGGGTGCAGCATTTTCCTGGTCGATTCCGATGGCTTATACCGCAGTTGGACAAACGCCGGATTTAACCTGCTGGCTTCTATATTTTGGTAATCTGGCCTGGACCGTAGCCTATGATACCCAATATGCAATTGCAGATCGTGAATACGATTTAAAGATTGGGGTGAAATCAACCGCGATCTTATTTGGTCGATATGATATTCAGATCATTAGCGCTTTGCAGGCCATTAGTATTCTTTTGATTGCTGTAGCACTTTGGCTAGAAAATTTACTGATTCCATTTGGTTTGGCTGCATTAATTGTTGTCGCTCTCGATTTTATTTACCAATGGTTTAAAACTCGAGATAAAAATCCACATTTGTGTTTCTGGGCGTTTAGGCATAACCGCTGGATTGGACTGATTATTTTTGCAGGAATACTACTGGCTTTGAGGTAGTGACTGTCTATCGACTGAGAAAAAAGCGTCCTATAAGGATGCTTTTGTTATTGCCTAATCTATAAGGCTTGAGCTATGACTTTATTTTGTTATATTGGGCAGTGTAATTAAATGACGAAATTAAAGCAGGTTTGTTATGTCTGAGCAGCCACAGCCCCGCAGTATCAAAAAGCTATTGATCTTCGGTACGCTTGCACTTTGTATTCCGGTATTTTTAATTAGTATGGCATTTCTTGCAGTGAATAGTGATGCTAAAAATCAGGAAAAATACAAGCAGCAGCAGGCAGATATGATTGCACGTATTGAAGCACGAGAAGCTGCGGAAAAGCTCAAAGCAGAGCAGGATGCTAAGGCAAATTCAACACAAGCTGTGTCTAAAAGTAGTGCAACAGCACCTTAATCTATCTAAAATCCCTTTGCACTTATCTAATACTGCAAATGTCTGTGTAGTAGATAGTTACATCGTTTGTCGAAAACTATTTCACTTGATTGTAGATATTTGATATTTCGTAACTAAGCAATCCGAACTCTAAAACAGAAAAATATAGCCATCAATCATCCGATCGGTGGCTATATTTAAATCATCTTAAAGCAATTCTTTGCGCAATTGTTCTGAAGATTTAATTGAAAGTAGGGCAGGTGCTACATCTAGGGCTGTTTTAGCACCATATTGCTGAGTTTGATTCAGGCGGTAGCAGGCACGGGCATAAGCCACTAGAACACTTGCAGTAAACTCCGGATTGCTATTCAGCTTTAAAGAAAACTCAATCACCTGTTTTTGTGCATCACTGGTATTACCACTACGAATGACAAAACCGCCATGTGGCATATCCTGATGATCTTTCAGTAATGTTTCCTCACTGATAAAATTCACGGTCGTATTATAATCCGCAAAATAATCAGGCATGCTGACGATCGTTTGTTCAACTGTTGCCGCATCAGCCCCTTGTTCCAATACCACATAACAGTCACGATGATGTTTGTCTTTGGTGCTTAACTCAGGTCGTGCGCCACTGCGGACTTGTTCAATCGCATCAGTAGATGGAATGGTATATTGAACACCAGCTTTCACCCCAGGTACACGGCGGATCGCATCTGAATGTCCCTGGCTTAAACCTTTACCCCAAAAAGTATAAGTTTCGCCATCTGGTAATAGCGCTTCACCAAATAAACGGTTAATCGAGAACATGCCAGGATCCCAGCCAATAGAAATCATGGCTGTTTTTTTGTTAGCAAGGGCGGGTGCATCGACTGCAGCATAGTATTCCGGAATACGTGCATGCGTATCAAAACTATCTACAGTATTGAATTTACTTGCAAAGATAGGCGCCTGTTGTGGCAAGTCATCTTTAGAGCCGCCACAAAGAATCAGCACATCAATTTTATCGCTAAACTCATTTAATAGTGCATCCATGCTATACACTTGAGTTTCTGCAAAGCAAGGAGAGACGCTGCTTGGTGAGCGGCGAGTAAAAATACCGACAAGCTGCATATCAGGATTTTTCTGGATGGCAGTTTCAACACCGCGGCCAAGATTACCGTAACCCGCGATACCAATACGAATAGAATTTTGCATAAATAAACGATCACTGAATAAAAAAACAACGCCAAAAATAAGCAAGGTAATGATGGCCAGAAATGGAACAGGCCAATCAGGTCATCTGACTTATATTTTGTTTTCGAAAGGATTATAGAGCGATAATTTAAACTTTATCACCCTAATCCTGCAGAAAGGCAGGTTTAACTGAGAATGCTTGTGATGAGACGCTAAATTGGACGAGGATAGGTTAATTTTGAGGCATGAAAAGCTGCCGAGAAATTAAAAGCGGAGCAGGAGGCTTTGATTAATCCAATTCAAGCTGCAGCGAGAAATATCGAAATTGCAGCTTAATTTATTTTAAATCCCTTTGCAGTTGTCTGATAGTCGGAATCTGGGTGTATCGAATCACGGTATAGCCTGCTGCAATCAGCATGGCATCGCGTTCAGCATCTTCCTGCTCTTTGCCAATATGGCTCGGATCATCCAGTTCGACAATCGCCACTACATTATATTCACGATCAAGTACTACGAAGTCTGTGACTTTGCGATTAAATTGATTGCGCATTTTCATCTGATCGTGCGTGATCAAAGCGCTAAACGCGACTTGTGCCAGAATGTGATGATGAGGAAAGGCATCTTTCAGACGTGTAAACATCCTGCTTTCAAAAGCAGTAATGACGCGCTTTGGATAGAATTTCTTTTGACGGGTGAAGAGATGTGGGAAGAGCAGGCAAACTAATGCAAATGTTGCCAGGCAGCCAATCACAAAAAATATAAACTGACTCAAATTAAACACAGATCACAAAAGGGAAGAATAAAAAAACCCACTTCGCAATGAGTGGGTTTCTTCAGAATCTTGGCTCTCCCACCTGGGCTCGAACCAGGGACCTGCGGATTAACAGTCCGTCGCTCTACCGACTGAGCTATGGGAGAATAGATTGGCTCTCCAACCTGGGCTCGAACCAGGGACCTGCGGATTAACAGTCCGTCGCTCTACCGACTGAGCTATTGGAGAATCTGACAGCGATTATAGAGAGATTTGAAAAGGGGTCAAGGCACTTTTAGAAAAAAGCAGCATAAATTGAATCAAGTGTTTTAAAAATAGTCGAAAAGGTTTGTAGTTCAAACTGTTATGTTTATGTAAACCGGTTCTAATAACAAAATCGCGATCAGCCTGAATTTTGATAAGTGATCTGGATCATAAGAAATGAGAGGTTGATCGCACATATAAATCAAGATGATCTCAATTTAAAAAATACAGCTATAAAAAAACCCACTTCGCAATGAGTGGGTTTTTTAGAATCTTGGCTCTTCCACCTGGGCTCGAACCAGGGACCTGCGGATTAACAGTCCGTCGCTCTACCGACTGAGCTATGGAAGAATAGATGGCTCTCCAACCTGGGCTCGAACCAGGGACCTGCGGATTAACAGTCCGTCGCTCTACCGACTGAGCTATTGGAGAATCTGATCGGCATTTTAGGGAGGAATAACCAGGTCGTCAATCAATTAATGTAAAGAAATGAATTGTTTGCTTTATTAATATTCATTTAGTGCCTAAAAATAAAAAAATCACCCGAAATGGGTGATTTTTTTAGCAAAGAAATAAAAAATTATTTCTCAACACCTGCAGGCTGACCTGCATATTTCGCATTTGCATAATCCCAGTTTACTAGGCTTTCTAGGAAAGTAGAGATGTACTTAGGACGAGCATTACGGAAGTCGATGTAGTAAGCGTGTTCCCAAACGTCAATCGTCAACACTGCAATTTTACCGTGCGCCATTGGCGTATCAGCATTTGAAGTTTTCATGATTGAAAGCTGACCGTTTACTTCGTCAGCCACTAACCAAGCCCAACCTGAACCAAATTGAGTAGTTGCAGCAGCAGCAAATTCTTCAGCAAATTTTTCATAAGAACCGAATGCTTCGTCAATTTTCGCAGCCAAAGTACCAGTTGCTTTACCGCCGCCGTTTTTAGCCATACAGTTCCAGTAGAACGTGTGGTTCCAAACTTGAGCCGCGTTATTGAAAACACCCGCTTTAGAAGCATCACCAGCAGTTGCTGTAATAATTTCTTCTAGAGTTTTGCCTTCAAGCTCAGTACCAGCGATCAGGTTATTCAGGTTAACCACATACGTATTGTGGTGTTTGTCGTGATGGTATTCTAAAGTTTCTTTGCTGATGTGTGGAGCAAGATCTTCGTAGCCATAAGGTAATGCTGGTAAAGTAATGGTTGTCATGTTTTCAATTCCTTGCATTTTGCTGGGTTTTAACAATAAGTGGCTTTATTGTAATAGATAATCGGGCAGAAATGGGCATCGTGTATAAATAACAATACAGAATAAAGCCTGAAAATATATGAATAAAGCCACTGATCATAAACGTCAGTCGAATTAAATCGGATTGTTTAATTCGAAATAATCATACTCAATATTAAACTGTTCTGAAATAGCCTTGGCCAGGCGTTGCACACCGTATTTTTCAGTCGCATGATGGCCACAGGCATAATAATGC